>JBGUVV010000024.1:0-16886 GCA_045220525.1 Kiritimatiellia bacterium | reverse complement strand
CGGTGACGCGCGCCAAGAGGGCGATTACGATGATAACCTATCCGGAGGGCGGAAGCTCGCTTAGGTTCTCCGATCTCGTAAGGAGCGCCGACCTCGGGGACCTTGCGAACGAGACGGTCTCCCTGGGCGCTTCGTGCGAGAAGCCGAAAGGCGGCGCAAGGGCCGCCGCGCTTCCGCCGCCGCGCAGGAAGCCGAGAGTGTCGCTTTCGCGCCGCCTGCCGTCGATGAGCTTCGAGAGCGGCGCTTCGGCGGGCTCGCTCTTCGTGAAGAACGACTCGCGTCGCTTTGCGATGGAGCGCGGCATTGCGATGCACGCCGAGATGGAGAAGGTCGATTTCGACGAGCGCCTTCCAAAGCCGGAGGGCTTCGTAGAGCTCTGGCGCGAAAGGCCGTTCGAGGTGTTTGCCGACGGCGAATGGGTCTCTGGGCGATTCGACAGGGTAGTCTTTTTCGAGAAGGGCGGCGAGATGCACGCCGAGATCGTGGACTTCAAGTCGTCCGCGGGAGAGCCCGGCAAGTATGACGCGCAGCTTGCGGCGTATCGCAGGGCGCTTGAGCTTCTTTCCGGGATTCCGCCCGAGCGCATATCTGCGCGCATCATGGTCGTGCGCTAACGGAATTCGCGACGGACATGGCGGTTTTTGCTATAATAACAACATGAGCAACGTGAATAGACGCGATTTTGTCGCGATGGCGGCTGCGACCGCGGCGCTGGCCGGGTGCAGGGGAGGCGGTTTTCTCGCGGCGGCGAAGGCCCGCAGGCTGAACATCCTCTACATAATGACCGACGACCACGCGGCCCACGCGATAGGCGCGTATGGGTCGCGGATCAACAGGACTCCGAACCTTGACGCGATGGCGAGGAGCGGTGCGATCCTCACGAACTGCTTCTGCACAAACCCGATCTGCACTCCGAGCCGCGGCGGGATCCTCACCGGCGAATACAGCCACAAGAACGGGGTTCCGGTGTTCAACGACATCTCCCGCGACAAGAAGACCGTGGGCGGCTACATGCGCGACGCGGGCTACTACACCGCCTTCGTCGGCAAGTGGCATCTCGGCGGGCCTGGGACCGTGCGCGACGAGGATTGGAACCGCTGGATGGTGTATGCAAACCAGGGCGTTTACTTCGACCCGTGGTTCTGGGAGAAGAAGGGCGGCAAGATCGAGAAGACGGAATACCGCGGCGAATACGCGACGGACAACATAACGCGCGTCACCAAGGACGTCATCGACGGCGCGGTCGCGACAGGCAAGCCGTTCTTCGTGATGATGCACCACAAGGCCCCGCACCGCAACTGGCTGCCCGCGCCGAAGTACAAGCTTCCTTTCCGCCAGCTTACGCTCCGCGACATACCAGTTCCCGATACGCTGTTCGACAAGTGGGAAGGGCGGGCCTCGGCCATCAAGACGACGGCCATGACGCTTCTCAGGCACATGCGCCCGAAGGAGGACCTGAAGCTCGCCGAATACTTCGCCGACGGCGGGGAGTTCGAGTTCGAGGGGCGCAGGTACGAGGGCGCGAAGGACGCGTCAGGCAAGTTCATCGATGCGTGGCCGGAGGGCATGGACGATCGCGCCAAGACGGCGCTTTCGTATTTGCGGTACATGCAGGACTACCTCGCGTGCGTGCAGTCTGTCGACGACTCCGTGGGCGAGATGCGGGAGTATCTCGCCAGGAAGGGGCTCCTTGACGACACGCTCGTCATCTACACTTCCGACCAGGGTTTCTTCCTCGGGGACCACGGGCTCTACGACAAGCGCTTCATGATGGAGGAAGTCATAAAGATGCCTTTCATCGCGAGTTGCCCTAAGCTGATAAGACCCGGCTCGGTCAACGACGACATCGTGACAAACATCGACTTCGCCCCGACGTTCCTCGATCTTGCAGGTGCGCAGCGCCCGCCGCAGATGCAGGGCATGAGCTTCCTCTCCAACCTTGAAGGCCAGACCCCTCGCCAGTGGAGGGAGGACTGCTACCTCAGGTATTACGTGGAGGGCGGCGAGCATGCGACGAGCGCATGGTATGGCGTCCGCACGAAGACGGACAAGCTGATGTTCTACTACAAGCGCGGCGAGTGGGAGTATTTCGACCTCGAAAGCGACCCGGAGGAGCTGCATAACGGCTACGGCGACGCGCGGTATGCCGATCGAATCGCCGCGCTAAAGAAGCGCCTTGCCGAGCTAAGGGCGGAGCTTGGCGACAACGACCGCTACAAGGACGCCGCCGAATACGGCCCGATAGGCAAATGAGACCGTTCTCGCTTCTTGTAAAACCAGCAGGGGCCGACTGCAATCTGGCGTGCCCCTACTGCTTCTACAGGAGCAGGGCGTCTCTCCACGCCAATCCGCATCCGAGGATGGACGAATCCCTCCTTGCACATATCGTGGAGTCGTACCGCGACCTTCCGATCCCGATTCACTCGATTGCCTTTCAGGGCGGAGAACCGACGTTGATGGGAGAGGGGTTCTTCCGCCGCGCGGCGGCTCTTGGCGCAGGAGTCGAGTTCTCCATCCAGACTAACGCGACGCTTATCACCGACTCGCTTGCGAAGTTCCTTGCCGAGTCCGGCTGGCTCGTCGGCGTAAGCCCTCATGGCGACTCGCCGGAATTTCGCCGCGGATACAGGCGGCTCGTCGAGGCGGGGGCTGATGTCAACGTGCTGCAGCTCGTTACGAACCGCGAGGTTGGCCGTCCTGAGGAGATATATTCCTACCTGGCCGACGACCTCGGCTGCCGGTTCCACCAGTATATCGAATGCACGTGGCCGGACGAATTTGCCGTCGGGAGCGGCGAATGGGGAGATTTCATGGTGCGTATCTTCGACGAGTGGAGGCGGCGCGGCGACGAGAGGCGCGTGAGCGTGAGGACGTTCGACAGCATCGCATCCGAGCTTGCGACGGGATTGCCTACTCTTTGCCAGTTTGCGAACGACTGCCGCCACTATCTCGTCGTCGAGGCCAATGGCGACGTTTACCCCTGCGACTTCTTCGTAAGCCCCGAGCTTAGGCTGGGCAACGTCGCCACCGACAGCTGGGAGAAGATGGTTGACTCGCCTGCGTATGCGGAGTTTGGCGCGCGCAAGCGCGGATACCGCGACTGCCCCAGAAGCAGACGCGCGCTGGACGAAGGGTGGAGCCGGCTCTATGCCCACGCCGTCCCTCACATCCGCGAGCTTGTGCGCCGAGGGAAGGATAGCTGAATTTGCCGTTTAAAGAAAGGAAATGCCAATGTCAAAAGAAATGATTGAAAACGCTCTCAAGCGCGCGACCGACACGAAGGCGTGTCGAATCGGAGACGGGATTCTTGGCGAGACTGTCGCCTTCTTCAAGGACCTTTTCCCTGGCGCAAGCCGAGCCATCGTGATCGAAGACCCGCGCACGCGCGCGGCGGCTGGCGAGCGCGTGGCGGAGATGTTGCGCGCGGCGGGCGCCGAAGTCTCGGAGCATGTCATAGAGCCAGACGGCAAGACGTTCCACGCAGACTACCGGTATGTCGATGAGGTGCGCGAGGCAATCAAGGCGACGGGAGCTGTAGATGGAAAGATTGTGCCCGTCGCCGTCGGTAGCGGAGTCGTAAACGACTTGACTAAACGCGCATCAGGCGAGTTGGAGATCCCGTATCTCACCGTCGGCACCGCTGCGAGCGTCGACGGCTACTCGAGCTTCGGCGCGGCGCTGAGAAGCCCAGAGGGCGCGAAGCAGACCTATCCCTGCCCTGCGCCGCGCGCAATTGTCGCGGACCTCGATGTCATGCGCACCGCGCCAAAGTGGATGGCGGCAAGCGGCTTCGCCGACTTGATGGCTAAGGTTCCGGCTGGGGCCGACTGGATACTCGCCTACGAGCTTGGCGCGTCGGAATGGCACGACTCATCATGGCATACTGTGCAGGACGGGCTCAAGGATGCGATAGGCGACCCGGAGGGCGTTGCGGAGATGAAGACCGAGCCGCTTACGCGGTTTGTAGAAGGGCTCATGCTCGGCGGATTCGCAATGCAGGACATGCAGAGCTCGCGCCCCGCTTCCGGCGCGGAGCACCTCTTCAGCCACCTCCTCGAAATGCGCGACCACACCTTCAAGGGCGACATCGTCCCGCACGGCATCCAGGTCGGCGTATTCACGCTCTTCATGTGCCGCGTCTACGAGCAGATCCTTGCGTTCGACTATTCCCGCCTCGACGTGGAGGCGTGCCTCAAGAACTGGAAGCCGCTTGAGGAGCAGGAGCGGATCGGGGCTTCGGTGTTCGCCGGGACGAAGTTCCCCGACCTCGGGGTAAAGGCCGTCCGCGCGAAGTTCGCCGATCTCGAGACGACGCGTGCGCGGCTTGAGGGCTTCAAGGCCCGCTGGCCGGAGATAAGGGAGAGGCTTGTCGGGCAGCTCGTCCCTGCGGCCGAGATCGAGCGCAGGCTCCGCGTCGTCGGCGCGCCCGCGACGCCCGAGGAAATCGGCTCCACGGTTGAGGCGTCGCTCGAAGACGCCCGCAAGACTATCTACATGCGCGACCGCTACATGGCTCTCGACTTCCTTGCCCTTACCGGGCAGCTCGACGCCTTCGCAAAGGCCGCGTTCCACTAATCGCACCGAAAGGGTTTACGCATCATGAATAAAAACTGCATTGTCGTCCTTGTCGCATCGCTTGCCGCGCTTTCTTCGGCGGCCGGGGAGCTGGATGTGCGAGTGGAATTGCGCGAGTGCCCGAAGTGCGACAAGCGCATCAGGATCGACCTTGCGGCGAACAAGGCGTATGTAAACCTCTCGAGGCTTGAGGGGGCGGATCGCGGCTCAGTAGCCGCGCGAGCGGCGCGGATACTGGACGCGGCGAAGATTCCTCCTGCGCGCGACCCGAAGAGACGCCCGCTCATGGGCTGGTCGAGCTGGAACACGTTCGGCGTGGACATATCCGAGGAGGTGATCCTCGACACCGCGCGCGCGATGGCGACGAACGGTCTCAAGGCGGCGGGCTACACATATGTCAACATCGACGACGGCTTCTTCTGGGGCCATGGAGACGACGGCGTCCTCAGGTTCCACCCGAAGCGTTTCCCGAACGGCATGAAGCCAGTCGTCGACGGCATCCACGCGCTCGGCCTCAAGGCCGGAATCTATTCCGACGCCGGTGCCGACACGTGCGGCAGCATGTGGGGCGGAGGCCCCGACGGCAAGGACAAGGGCGGTATCGGCGCAGGGCTCTACGGACACGACGCCGCGGACTGCAAGCTGCACTTCAACGACCTTGGCTTCGACTTCATCAAGGTGGACTATTGCGGCGGCAAGAAGCAGATGCTTGACGAGAGGGCGCGCTACACGGAGATCGCAAACGCCATAAGGGCGACGGGAAGGAAAGACGTCAGGTTGAACATATGCCGCTGGGCGTTCCCGGGGACGTGGGCGGCAGGCATCGCGGAATCATGGCGCACGACGAAGGACATACGCGCGAACTGGGGTTCGGTGAAGGGGATCATCGGCGAGAACCTCTACCTGAGCGCATACGCGAGGCCCGGCCACTACAACGACATGGACATGCTCGAGGTAGGGCAGCTTGTCGGGCAGATGAAGACCGTGTTCGGCAAGCACGGCGACACGGGGCTTACGCCTGACGAGGAGACGACTCACTTCGGTATGTGGTGCATGCTTTCGTCGCCGCTTCTCATAGGCTGCGACGTGCGCGCGATCCCCGCGCCTACGATGGCGCTCGTCACCAACCCCTATCTCCTCTCCGTCAGCCAGAACGACCTTGGATGCCAGGCTTACGTCGCGCAGCGTGAGGGCGGGGCGTATGTCCTCGTCAAGGACGCCTGCGTGCGCTTCGGCACTTCGCGGTATGTCGCGCTCTACAACAGCTCCAATGACGAGCACGAGTTCGCCGTCCGCGCAGACGCGCTCGACTTTGGCGGGGCGATAGACGCCTTCGATCTCGTGGAGATGGCGGACGTCGGGCGGTTCGAGGGGAGCGTTTCCGTGAAGGTGAAGCCTCACGCCTCGAAGTTCTACCGGTTCGACGCGGAGAGGCGGCTTGACCGCGAGGTGTACGAGGCGGAGACCGCCTATCTCACCGACTACAGCGAAATCGACGATTCGTCATACGGCTCGGAGAAGGGCTTCCGCGAGCAGGGAAGGGCGTATTGCACGGCGGTGAACGGCGCGTCCGGCGGCGTGGCGGTCGTAAACCTCGGGCGGCGCGACACAAACGACATCGTCTGGAACGACGTCTTCGTCTCCGAGGGAGGCAAGAAGACGGTTGTCTTCAGGTGCTTGTCTCCAGAGAAGCGTGCGTTCGTAGTCCAGGTGGACGGCGGAGAGCCAATGCCGGTGGCCGTAGAAGGCACCGGCGGCGCGTTTAAGGATGTTGAGCTCACGGTGGTGCTTGAAAGGGGGATTCACTCGATCCGCCTTTCCAATCCTCGCTCCGCGATGCCCGACATCGACCTCATGCGCATCCCGCGCGCCACGCGCGCAGAGTAGAGCCAGTCGCGGCGCGGAATGTGTTAGAGAGGTGCGACGGCGTGCAGAAGCCCGCGCACTTTGCGATTTCTGCCATCGTCTTGTCCGTATTGCGCAGCAGGAGCTTGACGAGCGCGATTCGCTGGCGCGTGATCTCCGTCCCTATCGACCTGTTGAGGTCTGCGCGGAAGCGCTTGTCGAGCACGTTCCGGCTTATGTTCAGCGCGTCGGCTATCTGCGCCGCGCCGAAAGGCCTTGCCAGGTTCGCGGCGATGTAGTCGAGCGTCTTCTTGACGACAGGGTCGCTTGATGCGATGATGTCGGTGGATCGGCGCAGGCATATTCCGTTCGGCGGAATCAGCACCGGCGCCTTCGGGGCCGCCTCCCCGTTCATCAGCCGGTCCAGGAGGGCTGCGGCCTCGTAGCCGCCCGTTTCAAGGTTCTGGTCGATAGACGAAAGCGGCACGGACTGGTTTTCGCAGATTATCGGGTCGTTGCCTATGGAGAGGATGGCCAACTCCTCGGGGACGGAGACGCCTACCCGTTCCGCCGCGTCAAGGAGCCGCGCGGCGTCCGCTTCGTCGTATGTGAGCGCCGCGAGAGGCTTTGGCGCTTCCTTGAGCTTCCGGCCGATCCATCGCATGAACGCGGCCCAGTCGTTTCGCCTTGCCTTTGGGAGCAATTCCTCGGCGATCCACCTTGCGGCGGGGGTCTTCTCCGCAAGGCCGCCGTATCGCAATGCGTGGACGTTGCCCCATCCAGTGGAAAACCAGACGATGTTCCTGAAGTTCCTCTCCGCGAAATGCTCGGCGGCGAGCCTGCCTATGCCGACATGGTCGCTTGTGACGCGCGGAACCTTGATGTCGGGGCGGCTCATGGTGATGTCCACAACCGGGATGCCGCGCTTCTTTATCTTCAGGATGGTTGCAACGGAAGTCGCATCGGAGCGCAGCGCGGCGACTACGCCGTCGCCGTTCCACGCAAGAGGGCGGTGTCCGAGGCGGTCCTGTATCATCAGGTGCCAGTTGTGCTCGCGGGCGTAGCGGGCGACCCCTGCCATTCGGGCGGCGCTCGCGGGCGAGATCATGACGAGGACTTTTCGCTTCATGGCGCGATTATACTAAAACGCAGCTTTCCGGGTCAATGCCGAATGGCGAACTTCCGGTACTTCCAATCGTGTGCGGGGTTTGCTATAATGTCCGCACAACATGAAATAGAGGAGGTTGCCTATGCAAAAGTCAATTCGGTTTGGAGTCGTTCTGTTGGCGTTCTGCGCGGCTATTGCCGCGAACGGCGTCGAGTTGCCGCACGTGTTCGGCGACAACATGGTGCTGCAGCGCGGCCAGTGCGTGCCTGTCTGGGGGAAGGGCGTCCCCGGCGAGAAGGTGACGATTTCGTTTGCCGGGCAGTCCGTCTCGGCGACCGCCGGCGCCGACGGGCGCTGGAAGCTGTTTCTTGCGCCGCTCAAGGAGAGCGCCGACGGCGCGGAGTTCTGCGTGAGGGGCGCGAACGAGATCGTCCTGAAGAACGTCGTCGTCGGCGAGGTGTGGTTTTGCTCCGGGCAGAGCAACATGGAGTTCACCATGAGCGCGCGCCGCAAGGTGAAGGACTGGGAGAAGGAGGTCGCGGCGGCCAAGTGGCCGCTTATCCGCCACTTCCATCCTCCGCACAGGGTGGCCTACGAGCCTATGGACGATGTCGAGGCCGCGTGGGTGGAGACGACGCCCGAGACCATCCCGCCGCAGAGCGCCGTCGCCTTCTTCTTCGGCGAGACGCTGCACAAGGAGCTGAACGTTCCCGTCGGTCTCATAAACTGTTCGTGGGGCGGGTCGCGCATCGAGCCATGGACGCCAGCCGGGCACCCCGACGACCTGTGGCTCCTCCAGAACATCCAGACGTACAGCCGCGCGTTCGACACGCCAACGGTGCTTTGGAACGGCATGGTCGCCGGCATCGCGCCGTTCGCAATCAAGGGCTCGATCTGGTATCAGGGATGCGCAAACAGGAGTGACGGCGCAAAATACCTCGACAAGACGGTCTCGCTCGTCCGCGGCTGGCGGCGTGAGTGGGGGCAGGGGGACTTCCCCTATTTCCTTGTGCAGCTCGCGCCGTACAAATATGAAAATGCCAAGGGCACCGTGCTGGCCTTGATCCAGGAGGCGCAGGCCCGAGTGCAGGAGAAGGTGCCCAACAGCGGCTACACCGTCATAAACGACGTCGGCGACGTGAACGACATCCACCCGACCGACAAGCGGACGGTCGGAATGCGCATGGCAGACCAGGTGCTCGACCGCGTCTACGGCAAGTTCGTGCGCCCGTGGCGCACCCCCGTCGCAACGTCCATGTCCGTCGAGGGCGGCGCGGTGCGCGTGCAGATGGCCGACGCCGAGGGTCTAAAGACGCGCGACGGCCTGCCGCCGACCTGCTTTGAGCTGTGCGGCGCAGACGGCATCTGGGTGTCCGCCAATGCACGCATAGACGGCACGAGCGTGGTTGTCTCCGCCGGCGAAGTGGACAAGCCGAAAGCGGTGCGATTCGCCGCCTACAACGGCTCCACGCCGAACCTCGTAAACGGGAGCGGCCTTCCGGCCGGACCGTTCCGCCTGGGCAAGAAGCTGAAGATCGGCGATGCGGAGTCGCTGAAGGAGCTGAAGGGGATGACCTGCGTGCAGCGCTTCGACATTCCGGCGGCCGCCGACCTTTCGCGCAACCCGCCGAAGACGCTTGCCTCGCGAGACGGCGTCAAGCGCGTCGCCTATCTGCTGGAGCTTCAGGACGCATCGGGCGATGTGACGTTTGCAATGGCGGCGATGGACGCGTTCTCGTCCAGCAGCGACGACCTCGTTATCGTGGGCAAGGCGCGTGCGCGGGCCTTTCGCCAGCCGGTCGCAAACCTCACCGTGCGCAGCAACTCGCCCGCCGTCAAGCCGCTCACCGATGCGGACTCTGGATTCCTGGAGTTCTACACGAGCACCTATTCCGCCCGCGCGATGGACACGCCGAAGGGCGGAGACTCGGCGAAGTTCGACTTCAACGACACGCCTACGAACCCAAATGCGTTTGGCTATGGATGCCTGCAGGTGCACGATTTGGCGGTGAAGGCTACGGTGCTTGCGTACAACCACTTCAACACCGCCTCAAGGCCTTGCGACGTCGGAATCGGCACCAACCCCGACTCGCGCGGCAACCCAGACTGGACGTTTGCCTCAAACGCAGGTAACTACACGGCCCGCCGCATCTCGGTCTGGGTCAAATAGGTTGTGCTTTGTTCGCTATGCCTTGCTTTGTCGGCGATATTCGCTCATCGACATGCCGTAGCGCTTCTTGAAGAGGCTCTTTGCGTTGCTGACTGTTTTGAACCCGCAGGACGCGATGATTTTGCCGACCGGAATGTCGGTGACCCGTAGAAGGCGCTTCATTTCGTCGAATCGGCAGTCGAGGATAGCCTCAAGGATCGACTTGCCGGCCGCCTGGCGGAACCGCAGGTCCGCCAAGCGCCTTGACACGCCGAGGTCCGCGGCGACATCGGCGGCTGATATCCCCTTTGTCGCATTCTGACGGATGAACGACCCTGCGCGATTGACGAGTTGCGCTATTGGAGATATTGGCTTGGTTGACTGGCGCTCTATGATCTTGTGGTTTGACGGGCTCATGATCTCAATCGGGCTCTTCGCCTTGGCGGGGGACTGCATCAGCTTCTTCAGCGCCCTTGCCGCAAGTTCGCCGATCCTGGCATGGTTCGGCGTAATGCTGGTTATCATCGGCCTCGATGTTTCGCAGTACACCCTGTCGTTGTCGACGCCTATAACGGCCAGTGAGTCGGGAATCTTGATGTCTGCAATTTCGGCTGCCTCGACTATCCGCGTTGCCCAGATGTCGTGCGGCGCCATTACGGCGGCGGGCTTTGGAAGGGATTTCAGCCATTCCGCCAAGGTGACGATGTCCTCCAGGGAGCCGCGTTCAATGCCGGCTGCGGTTCGGTAGATGCGCACGTTGTCCGCCTTGTTTCTGAAGAAGGAGCGGAACCCCTTTTCGCGAAAGGTGTATGTGTAGTTGGCGTCCGTCTTGTTTTTGCTGACGAAGCCGTACGAGCGGAATCGTCCCAGCGAAAACAGGTATTCGGCTGCGGCACGGCCAATTTCGGTATCGTTGATGTTGATGAACGCCACGGCGTCCCTGCGCCGGGGGATTGCGGACGGCATGCAGCAGACGCAGACGAGCGGCGTACGTGACTCCTGCAGGCATTCGGCAGTGGCGGGATGGTCGAGGCCGCATGCAATGATGCCGTCGAAGCCGTCGGTCTCCGCGCGGCGGATGTCGTCTACGGCTTTGTTGTCAGTGCAGTCGACGACGCGCAGGCGCCAGTTGCAGTGGGCCCGCGCATAACGGTCTATTCCGTACAGTATTTCGCGCCCCGACCCGTAGGCGATGTACAGGGCAATGAGGATTCTCCGTGGTTCGGCTTTCATGCGCGCGATTATACCATTTGCGTTCGTTGCATGTCAAATACAGTATGAGAAGATTGCCAGAAACAGGACTATATGATTCTTGACTAGCATTGCAGGTTAGTAGTATAATTCGCCGCGTTGACGTCAATTAAGGAAAAAGACAATGACAAACAGAAAAACAGACAAAACAGAAACAGGAACCATATTCCACAAAGGTCTGAAGATTTCCGTTGCATTGCTGGCGTTGGCCATGCACACTGCCTTTGCGGAGGATGCCTACATCGAGAACACAAACGGCAACCAGTATTTCAACACTGGCCACTTTGTCGGACCAAACACGAAAATCGTCCTTGATTTCAAATTGAACGAAACAACGCTCGGCATCACCCCCTTCGGTGCGCAAGGCAGCAATGGGACTGCCAATCGCCCATGGTTCAGGTGCTATCTAGGCGAGAAGACCTCGGGTGGGGGTGCCTGGTTTTCGATTAACCAGGCCAAGGCCGATTACAATGCGTCGGGGTTCAACGTGTATCGGGCGGATTTGCGACGTTATAAGATGACCATGGATTTGCCAGGCAAGATATTCAGGTTGTTGGATGAAGACGGCACAGAGGTCGCGACGCAGGCATTCGAGTCGGTTTCCTCAGGAACCCAGATTTACCCTCTTGGCCTTTTTGCGACATGCGCCCACAAGTCCGGTGCGTATGCTACCGCGACGACGACGTGGGAGAAACCGGCGAAGATGCGCGTCTATGGGCTTGAGATCTATGAGTCCGGGACGCTCGTCAAAAAGTTCGTTCCGTGGATCAAAGGCGGCGTTGCGGGGCTGAAGGATACTGTCAGCGGCGTGTTCCATTCTGGCGAGAATGCCAGCTCGTGTGTTGGAGGCGGCGACATCACGGTCGAAAAGGACGACGCATACGTGGCTTTCCCGGACAACGACGTCATGACTGCGGCAGCTGTCAAAGGCAAGACGATGTATTTCGACACTGGGTATGCCTTTAATCCGGAATCAAGAATAGAATTAGACTATGCGCTTCTTACGCCGGATTGGACATCTTCAAGCAAATGGGCGGGGGAGACGTATCTTTTTTATGTGGCGGGAGCCAGCAGCGCCGTCTATCTTCTGCCGTTCGGTTCTAGTGCGAACGGGCGTCATTACATGAGGGTCGGTGGCAAAGAGGGCGGCATAACGGAAGTCGGCGTTGACTACGGCTACAATGTCCGGCGTAAAATCATTGCCACGGCGAACAATATGAAAATGATCACTGCGGGATACACGAATTGGAACGTTTCGGCTGCCAGCGGCCAAGAGGTTACGACGACGTTAAATTCGACGACTCTCACGCTTGGCTACAGAAGCGGCAAGACGCCAATTCCGGCGAAGATCTACGGGCTCAAGATATACGAGTCGAATAATCTTGTACACGATTTCGTACCGAGTATTTCCAACAGCGTTCCGATTCTCCGTGACACGCTGGCCGCGCCGACGATAGGGCTTCTCCCCACGGTGTACAACAGCCCCGGCACGAACATCGTATGCGAAGCCGGCGGCAATATTCAGGGCGATGAGGCCGCCAAGGAGGCCTATCTCGACTTCGACGGCGTGAACGGGCATCTGATAGACACGGAATACGTGCTTACCAAGGACAGTCGGCTTGAGACGGATTTCGCTGTCTGGAACGACAATTATCTGATTTCCGGCAATGAGGCACCGATATTCTTTGAACAGCGTGGATACAAGGCTGCTGCCGCCGAATGCAACGGTATCTGGTTCCGTCTCTATTATCCAACTGCGCCGCGATTTGGATGGCGTTTCGCAGATTACAATACCGGGAACAACGAATGGTTCAAGAATACATTTATCACGAACGAACGGGTGAAGTTCATCTTTGATGCGCCGAACAACAAGGTCACGTCATACAGGGGAGGCGTGGAAATAGAATCCTTCAAACTGGCACAGGGAACCGGCACGCTTACCTCTACGACTTGTTCCTCTACGCTAATGATCGGCGGCAACTGGAATGGAAAGAGCAATGCGGGCGGCATGCGTCTCTATAGCGTGAAGATCTACAAGTCCGGCGCTCTGGACAGGAACTTCGTGCCCTGCCTGACAAACGGCGTTGCTGGACTGTACGAGACATGCCAGAACAGGTTCTTCCCGCTCACTGGCGGAGTGGTGCGCGGCAAGGGCTACAAGGGGCAGACCGGCGAATTTGAGATTTCGCCGCAACCGGCAAGACTGACGCATGGAGGCAACAACAACTCGACTACGCTTACGTGCCTGGCCGTTGGTGCGCAGAGCTACGAATGGTACGAGGACGGTGTTCTCATCCCTGGCGAGACTTCTGAGTCTATTACGCTGAATTGGGATAGGGCAAAGGCAAAGGCGAATAACTATGCCCACACCTATTCCGTTAAGCCTGTCTATACGGTCTTCAACGAGAGGGTTGTCGGCGAGGCCGTTTCGGCAACGGTGGAATATACGCCGCTTGGCATGGTTATCATCATCAAGTAATTCATCGTAAAGGGGGAAAATGGCACGGCGTAGTTTCAAGGCGGGAGCGCTCGCACTGATCGTCGGCGTTCTCGCGGGCGCAGCCTGCGGTTCGACGAGGCTTCTCTACTGGAACATCCAGGACGGGATGTGGGACGGGCAGACGGACAACTTCAATCGCTTCGTCGCGTGGGTGCAGAAGCAGTCGCCCGACATCTGCGTCTTCGCCGAGGTCAGGACCAAGCGACAGACGGGCAAGATGGACCATGTGAAAGACGAATCGCAGCGGATTCTTCCCGCAGGCTGGCCGAAGCTCGCCGCGCGCTACGGGCATGACCACGTCTGGATCAGCTCAGACAATCCGAAGTGCTACATGCAGGGCATCACGTCGCGCTATCCCATCGAGAACGTCGCCAGGGACCTTGTCGCGACTGGGTCGGGATGGGCGCGGATCCGGGTGGGCACGAATGTCCTGAACATAGTGACAGTCCACCTCAACTGGGCGCCGTGGGGACATGGTTGCAAGACGGACGCGGAGCGCAATGCCAGCGCGGCGAAATTCGGCGGGGACCTAGCGCGGCGCGACGAGATAGAAACCATTCTCAAAGAGTCGTTTTTCACGGTGCCTGATGCGACGAACCAGCTCTGGGTGGTCGCGGGCGACTATAATTCTCGTTCGCCGGTCGATGCACGGATGTATGACCTTCCTTTGGATTCACCGCGTTACGCGGTCCATCGGTGGTTGGCCGAAAGCACGCCTCTCGTCGATCTTATGCACGAATGGCTGCCGAACGACTTCCATGTCACGTGCGGAGAGAAGTCGCGCCTGGACTATGTCTATCTGACGAGGGCGATCTACGACAAGGTTCTGGAGGCGCGTGTTGTCGTCGACCGTTACACTCGCCCGACATACGCTGGGGTGAGCGACATCTGGCGTCCGTCCGACCATCGCCCGATCCTTGTAGATTTCGATTTCTGATGGGCGAGGCAATTGCAAAACTCGGCAGGGCGGTGAGGAGTGCGGCAAGATGAATGACATGACGAGAAGAAGTTTTCTGGGCGCGGCTGCCGCAACGGCCGCTTGCCCAACTGTATGGGGCGACGAGCCGAGACGTCTGGGTTTCACATGGTGCTATATGCTCAAGCTCGGCACTAACATGTGGTGCGACTGCGTGCCGCCGCGCTGGGGCAACCTCAAACCCGACGAAATGCATTACAAAGCGCCGTCGGAGGAACTCAGGTGCGACGATTCGCTGTGGAGGGAATTGACCGAAAAGGCACGCGCGGCGGGTTTCAACATGCTACTGATGGATCTTGGCGAAGGCGTCCAGTTTCCAAGCCATCCCGAGCTCGCGGTGAAGGGGTCTTGGTCGCCGGAGAAGTTGCAGAAGGAGCTTGCCCGCCTTCGGGCCATTGGATTGGAACCCGTGCCGAAGCTCAACTTCTCGACGGCGCACGACATCTGGCTCAAGGACTACAGCCGCATGGTCTCGACGCTGAAATACTACCAGGTCTGCGCCGACCTGATACGTGACGTGGCCGAGCTCTTCGGCTACCCTCGCCTCTTCCACATCGGTTATGACGAGGAGACCTTCGGACACCAGGATCGATATCAGTATGTCGTCGTGCGACAAGGCGATCTTTGGTGGCACGACTTGCTTTGGATGGTCGAACAGATCGAGAAGGCCGGGATGCGCTCATGGATATGGAGCGATTACATCTGGAAACACACCGACGAATTCTTGAAGCGAATGCCCAAGAGCGTACTTCAGTCCAACTGGTACTATGGCAAGACGTTCGATTCGGAAAAACGAAACACAGTAAAGGCGTATCTCGACCTTGAGCGCGGCGGATTCGACCAGATGCCGACAGGGTCCAACTACAGTTGCGTCGAAAACTTCGCAGGAACTGTGGATTTCTGCCGCAAGAACATCTCTTCAGATCGGCTGAAGGGCTTCATCATGGCACCATGGCGGCATACGATTGAGCACTGGCGGGGCGATCTTGTCTCGGCGATAGACATTGCCAGACCCGTTATCGCAAATCCAAGCGACAAACAGGGGATTGATGAATAGATTTCTTCTGGCAGCGGCGGCTGCGCTGTGCGCGGCAGTGTCCGTTGCGCAAACGACCATAGGGAACCTGCGCGTATGCCACCTTGTGGAGCCCTCCGACATCGTGAAGCCCGTCTTTTCGTGGCAGATGCGGACCGAGCGGCAGGGAGCGGCGCAGAAGGCGTATGCAATCGACCTGCGCACCGCTTCCGGCGAAGAGGTGTGGCGGTCGGGCGAGATTGATGAGGGGGCGTCGCATGTCGCGCCCTACACGGGACCGGCCTTGGAGAGCGCAACGCGGCATGTCTGGTCGGTTGTCGTTACGGATGAGCGCGGACAGGAGATCCTTTCGGAACCGGCTACGTTCACGACGGGGTTAATCACTACGGACGACTGGAACGGCAGCGAATGGATTGCCGTGCCGAACGCGGCGGCGGACGTCTCCGAGGAGGTTCGCAGCCACCGTCGCGCCATGCCGGGCGCTTCGTGCTTCGCGAAGCGGCTCAGTAACGCCAAGCGCGTCAAGGAGGCGTGGTGGACGGTTACGGGGCAGGGCGTGTTCCAGGCATACGTGAACGGCAGTCCGCTACCCGGGTTCCTCAAGCCCGGCTTCGACCATGTCCTCAAGACGCGGCACTCCTTTACCTTCGACGTGACAGGGCTGGTGAACAGGGAGCAGGGGGAGGACAACGTGTTTTCGTCCATCGTCACGGCTGGCTGGTGGCGCGACAAGGTGACAGACTACCGCGGCAGGGAGTCGGCCTTTCGCGCGCAGCTCATCCTGCGGTATGAGGACGGCACGGAGGCGCGGTTCGGCACGGACGAAAGCTGGCGCGGCGGCGTGACGGGTCCGGTCAAGTCGGCGGGCATTTTCGACGGAGAGGAATACGATGCGCGTGAAAAGACGCCTTGGATGACGACCGGGGATGATGCGGCTTTCGCGCCGGTGAAGACATGCGACGAGTTCAAGGGCGAAATCGTGCCGATGGAAGGCCCTGTGGTGGCGTTGCGCGAGGACCTGCGGATGGAGCCGCGCGCGCTGTACGTCTGGAAGGGCGTGACCGGCGAATCCGGCGAAGCCTACGGCAAGGTGAATGTCCTGCGCCGGTATGCGGCGGCGAATGACGTCGAGCTGAAGGCGGGCGAGACGCTCGTCGTCGATTTCGGGCAGAACGCCGCCGCCGTGCCGGAGTTCCGCTTTTCGGCGCGCGAGGGGACGCGGCTTGTAGCGAAGGCGGGCGAGATGCTTTGCGACGGAGGAGGGCGCAAGGATCGCGGGAACGACGGGCCTGAAGGGAGCGTCTATCGCGGCAATCTGCGGGTCCTGCGGGACTGGGGCGCAAAGGTCGAATACGTGTTCTCGGGCGACGGGGACGAGTTCTACCGTCCCGCGTTCACCTACCTCGGCTACCGCTACCTGTCGGTGACGGCGACGGACGACGTGCG
>JBGUVV010000023.1:0-10943 GCA_045220525.1 Kiritimatiellia bacterium | reverse complement strand
TTTTACAGTTAGTGTAAGAGTCGCGCCAAGTTAATTACATGGCGTCCGCTTCAGAATTTTAGTGCGGAGAACTCGCCCTTGGCAAGTCCCATCTGCGTTCCTCCACATTGAACATAAGGTCGCTTTTGGCCGGCGGGCGGTAACGGAGAAACGGCAGCAGTCGCGCCACACAGCGGAATATGCTTTTCTCGTTCATTTCCATGGCATACGCCACGTACTCTGGATAATGCGACAAATGGCGCTCTTCGGTGCGGGCCCGCAGATAGTAGAGCACGTTTGCTGCAAATAGCATGAGAGCGCACCTTGCGCCATTCAGCCCGCCGCCGACGAACAGCGGAGCGGAGATAAACCACCAGCTCAGGCACTTGAATACGTAGGCCGGATGCTTTGTCAGCCGATATGGCCCCGTGTTCCACAATCCACGGTAGGTAAGATTTGAGAAGCGGATCCCCGCAGAAACCGAGGAGAGTGCATAGAGGAGCTCCAGAAGGATGATTATGCCGGCCCACGCCCACCACGCAGGGCTCCCTATGCTGAACATGACGTTGAACCAATGAGAAGGCATTTCGTAGTTGAAGAAATATGGCATGAGCAAAATGCCCCAGAAAGGCCAATAGCACATCAAGGCCACCACCCACCCAAGCAGAGACGGCTCCGCAGTCCGAGTCTGGGTGTTGAAGAGCTTTATGTTAAATATGTATCCCGTCGAGGCATATGCAAGGTCAATGGCGTAGCAGATTGTCGATGCCATGAGGTACACCTCTACTGGACTGCCCTGAAGCTTCTCCCAGTGGTAGTACATGAAAACGCGCATCCGCTCCACCACGGCGGGCTGCATAAGGCTAAGCCAGAAGGCCTTTATGATCCAGCTGCGGACATAGTTCGCGAACTCGAACCTGGACATTGTCTTCTTGAACGTCAGCAACGCCCGCCCGACGCGGCACATGGCATCTTCCTCTTCGACGTCAATCTTGTCCATCAAGCAGAAATACGGCAGGCTCAGGCAAAGGACGATAGGTATCAGCAGTTTTAGAAAGGGATAGTAGTGCTTGAGCATGGGCTTGTCGGAGAACGCGGGTATTGCCCAATAGGCAAGGCCAATTGCCGTCAGCGTTACAATGAGCGCCGCCTCGCGGAAGGCGACACGCCGCCAGCTTAGCCGCCGCCTTACCTTGTGTTGGAGAATTGCACAGCGCCTTGGGAAGAAGAGCGTTTCCAGACCCACTGTGAAGGCGAGCAGAAGCACTACGAACGTCATAAACAGATCGACTGGCTGCTTCATGCCGCACCGAAAGCAAACGCAGACCAACGCCGAAGCGGCAAGCAGCCCCAGCGCATTGACGACGAATGAAGACTCCGAGGCCGTAGAACCCTCTGACAGCGGGTAGCGTATGTTCTGTATCTCCATAAAGCGGAGATATTATACCATAACGCTATAAGAATTTTCGCGGCATGCCTGGCTTAAGGTCGGATGAAAGACGGAATTTTTCGAGCGGCTCGTAGCCGCGCTCGGCCATAAGCGCGTCCCAGGCCTTTGGCAGCTCGATCTTGATCGTCGTGAAGCCGCCTCCTGGCAGGCACATTTCCTTGTTGCGCGCCTTGTCGCCCGTTACGAGGAATGCGCTTTTCCCTTTCTTCATTGCTGGCACAGTCTCAAGCCTCTCCTTGCCGGTCCACTCGAGCCACGGCGGAGTTGGCGTCTCTTCCGCGCCCTCGTTTCTGGCGATGCGGCGCTCGTGCATCCTTGTTGAATACTTGCTTGGATCGAATGCGCTCCCCGGGTTGCCCCAGTAGTTTGCGAACGTGCGTTGGCCGAGCGGGATGCGAGATACGTCCTCCACGGCGCGGCAGAGCGCGTCCTTTGTCGCGTATGTGCGCGCGAGGTCGCATGCTACGCCTTCCGTCACAAGGAAGACGCGGTATGTGCAGGGCATTCCGCTCGCAAGCGCCATCTGCGACTTTTCTACGGCGTCCCACGCGATCATATCCTTGATCCTCTCGCCGTCCGAAGACGCGGGCACGAGATTGTTGCCCCAGTTGATTGCAGACGCGGCAGTAAGCGTAGAGTCGTCTATCGAGTGGCCTTGCTGCATGTGCCACGGCTTCCATCCGACTTTCAGCGCGGCGGCTTCGTCTTCCACGAGGCACCATGGCATCAAGTAGCCAAACGTGCCCATGCGGTTCTCTTTCACGCGATAGCCGCCGAGGTTGAGCATTGCGAGGTTCAAGAAGCGCCCGAGAACGGCGTTCTTCGGTTCGTTGATCTCGCCCTGTCCGCAGTCGAAGCCAAGCTGCCGCGCAACGGGCCCGTTCAGCCAGCAGTATGGCGTCCATGCGTGGGTGGAGGCCAATGGACGCCGGAAATCGCCAACCTTCATGGCTTCAACGAACGCAAGGAGAATCGGCATGAACTCTGGCGGGCATCCGGCCATAACGCCATTTGCCGCGACGTGCCGCACCGTCACCTCGCGCTGGGCGGGAGGAATCGCGCCAAGCGAATGGTCGGGCTTCAGGTCGGTGAATTTAAGGAACTCCGCAACTGCCGCTTCCGTCGGCGGAATTATTGGAAGCCCGTCCGTCACTACCTCAAATTCTACATTTTCCATTTTCCATTTTTCATTTCCAACAAGCCCCGCCTTTACCTGTGGCCAGAGAATCTTCCGCGTATTTTCCAGCAGTTCCTCTCGCGTATGGCTTGCGAAGGCTCCTGGGTATTCCGCGACGCGAAGGCTTGAAAGCCCTGCGGACGCCGCGGCGTTTTTCGCCTGCTTGACGAAGCCTGGCGCGGCAATCATGACGGACGGAATGCCAAGCGCTTCGGCGGCGATGCAGGACCCTGTTTCCTTTGGCGTGCAAAGTCCGCACCCGCCGTTGCCCGAGACGACCGCATCGATCTTGAAGTCCTTGAGCTTGCGTTGGAACTCGTCTTTTTCGCGCCGCACCACACCCGGGCGCGGCCACGGCCCGGCAGATCCGATTTCGCTCAGGAGATATACTTTCGCCGTCGGGAACTCGGCAAGGATGAGCCTCTTTAGCTCTGGGTGCGTGACGTTCGCCATAAAGCTTCCGCCGACAAGCGCGATTGTCTTGCCGTTTAGCGTTGAAAGTCGCGGCGCGGCGGCCATTGGCTTGATTGCCGTTTCCGGCACAGGCGACACGACGGAAAGCACCGCTTCGCCTGTTTCTGGCATAGGACATAGTCCGTCAGCACATGTCTGTGCATCGTCTTTATACAGCTGCCCCGCTTCTGCACCGAGCATTGCCAGGAGGAAAGTTGCGAATGTCACCCCGAGTTTCATTATTTTATTCCTTGTTTTCGTCCGACACCATCGTCGTCCATCCCCAAGAACGCAACGCCTGCTAAAAATCTACAGCCATTTCTTAACAATCCTTGGATTCATTTCTGCTACAGGAGTGGCGGGTTGGCCACAAAGAACAGAAGATACAGGAGCCTTCTTCTCTTTATCTCTCCTGTTTCTCCTGTTCTTTGTGGCTTAAAATCAAAATTTCCTTGTAGATTTTCGGCGGCAATTGCGTTCTTGGGTGTGGACGGCAATGATGCCAACCGAAAAGAGAAAGGAACACAACCATGAACAAGACGGAATGGTTGCAGTAAAGGGCGGCGCGTTCGACTCGAAGCGAACCGAATGCCGCACCGAGGCGCGCGCTGAATCCCGCAAAGCCTCTGCGGGCTATCCCAACGTCACCTTTCGCGTTGTTCGCGAAGATCGTTGAGCCGATGGTGTCGGGGGCGTCGCGGAAGGTTGGCGCGGCGCTCACGCGCCTTGCGGATCGCCTCGACGGACGCCTTGATCGTTTCATCGTCCGGGAATCGCGCCGCAAGCGACTCCGCGACCTCCAACGCGCGACGAAGCTCCGTGTCTCGCGGATCGCGCTCTCCTCTGTCGAAGTTCGTCATCGTCGCCGCGAGCGATTGCGCCGCTCGCGCGGCTTCTTGGTGCGTCGCCTCCAATGCGCGTGATGTCTTCACATAACCGACGGCAAGCGAGGCGACGAACGCCATAAGGCAAATAGCCGCCGCGACTGTTCCGAAGGCCGCAAGAGGATTGCGCCGCGCAAAGAGGCGGAAGCGGCGCAAAAGCGACGGCGGATTGGCGGCGACAGGCTCGTGCGCGAGAAAGCGACGCAGATCGGAAAGCATCGCCTCAACGCTTTCGTAGCGGAGGGCCGGATCGTGTGCAGAGGCTTTTGATATAATCGCGGCAAAGTCCGGCTGCGGCGCATTTGCCAGCTCGCGCAATGTCACGCCGAGAGCATACTGGTCGCTTGCCTCGGAAACTTCGCCGCCGCTTGTGACTTCCGGCGCCATGTATCGCTTTGTGCCGCTTTTGTCCTTCACGCCTTCGGAGGCAAGGCAGGCAAGTCCAAAGTCGCCGAGCTTCACCATGCCGTCGGCGCCGACGAAAATGTTGGACGGTTTCACGTCGCGGTGGAGGATGCCGCAGCGATGGGCGTATGCAAGGGCTTCTGCGACGGCAATTCCAAGACGAGCCACATCCTCAATTGAGGAGAACTTGTGCCTGTCTGCGCTTTCGCCCTTTACGAGCTCCATCGCGAACCATGCAGATTCCGCGTCTCCGCCCGCAGAAAAGACCTGCACGATGTTCGGGTGGTGCAGCTGCGCGACCGTCCGCGCCTCGTCCGCTACGCCTGCGGCGACGACCTTGACGGCGACATCGCGTCCAAGCGAAATCTGCCGCGCCAAATAGACTGCGCCCATGCCGCCGCAACCAAGAAGGGACGTCGGCTCGAAGTCCGGGATTGACGGGAAAGGCGGCGGGGACGAATTTTCGCCCTTGCCGAGATCGTCCAGCTCTGACGCGAGCAGCCGCAAGTCGTTCGTCAGCTCTTCCTGAAGCATGAGGCCTCCGTCAGTTTCTTCTGAAGGCGCTCGAGCGCCCGGACATAGCGTATCGACGCGGCCTTCTGTTCGATCCCGAGCGCGGCGGCGCATTCGGAATTGCCCATGCCGTCGAAGTGGCGCATGACGAGTATTGCGCGGTCGCCCTCGGGCATCGCGGCGAGTGCGCGGCGCAGGATCGCGTGGCGCTCGTCACGGTCAACGCGGGAAACGGGCGATGTAATGTCGGCTGGCAGCTCCCCTACGCAAGGCTCTTCGCCAGTTTTACACTCTACACTCTCAACTCTCAACTCCTTGTAAATGTCGCGCCCTTGCGCCTGTAAGTTTCGGCGCTCGATGTCGGAAATCGTCTGCACGAGAATCGTGCGCAGCTTGTAGTAAACGGGCACGTCGTCATGCTCGGCGAAATACCTGAGCCTTTTCGCCGCGTTGGCATACGTTTCAGACAAGACGTCTTCCGCGTTGAGCCGCTTTAGCAGGATTGGATTCAGGCGCTTTTCCGCAAGAGACAGGAGCCTCTGCCGATTCTCGGCAAAGGTGGCGGCAAGATTGTCCTGCGAGAAGCCGTCCATGGCGTGTATTTTACCATAATCGGCGTTGAAATGCGCACGAGAAAAAAACGGACGTCAGCAGGGGAATTTGATACAATATACAGTCAATGGGATTTGAGATCACAAGTGAAGATACGCGGACCTGCGCGAGAACCGGGCGCCTGACCACGGCGCACGGTAGCTTCGACACGCCGGCGTTCATGGACGTCGGGACTCTCGCCACTGTGAAGGCGCTTGAACCGCGCGATCTCCACGAGCTCGGGACGCAGGTAGTCCTCGGCAACACATACCACCTTATGCTGAGGCCCGGCGCGGAGGTGATCGCCGCCGCCGGAGGGCTGCACCGCTTCATGGGCTGGGACGGCCCGATCCTCACCGACTCCGGCGGCTTCCAGGTCTTCTCGCTCGCCAAGATGCGCAAGCTTACTGAGGACGGCTGCCGTTTCAACTCGCACATAGACGGCCACGAGTTCTTCCTCGGCCCCGCCGAGTCGATGGAGATGCAGCGCGTCCTCGGCTCCGACATAGCGATGGTGTTCGACGAGTGCCTGCCGTATCCGTGCGACCGCGACCGCGCCGAGAAGTCCGTCGAGCAGACCATCAGATGGGCGCAGCGCTCGAAGGACGCTCCGCACGCTCCCGGGCAGCAGGTCTTCGGCATCGTGCAGGGCGGCGTTTACGACGAGCTGAGGCGCCACTGCGCTGAGGCGCTCGTCTCCATCGGGTTCGACGGCTACGCCGTAGGCGGCGTCTCCGTCGGGGAGCCGGAGGAGGAGATGTATCGGGCGGTGGAGGCTTCCGTGCCGTTCTTGCCGAAGGACAGGCCTCGCTACGTGATGGGGCTTGGCGTCATGCACCAGATGGCGGAGTGCGTCGCGCGCGGCGTCGATATGTTCGATTGCGTGATCCCGACGCGCATCGCGCGGCACGGCACGGCGATCACGCGCAGCGGCAACGTCGCGATCAAGGCGGCTAAGTGGGCGTTCGACCAGGGGCCGGTCGAGGAGGGCTGCGAGTGCTACTGTTGCAGGAACTTCTCGCGCTCTTACGTAAGGCATCTCCTCAACTGCGGCGAGATACTTGGCCTGAGGCTCCTTACGATACACAACGTCTTTGCGCTCAACCGCTTCATGGCGGAAATGCGCTCGGCGATTTCAAACGGCGTTTTCACAGAATGGAAAGAACAGACAAGAAAGGAAACATCGAAAAATGAATTCGATTGCAATGCTGTGTGACGCGGCGCCTGCCGCGCAGCCTTCCGGAGGCATGGGGATGTTCATCCCGATGCTGCTCATACTGGGCATATTCTACTTCATGATGATACGCCCTCAGCAGCGCAAGGAGAAGGAGCGCCGCAAGATGATCGACGAGCTCCGCGCCGGCGCGAAGATAGTCTTCGCGGGCGGCCTCATGGGCACTATCCAGGAGGCGACGGAGAAGACGTTCAAGGTCGAGATCGCCCCCGGCACGACAATCGAGATCGACCGTGCCTGCGTCAGCGGCGTGGTCCCGCAGCAGGAGCCTGCGGCAAAGTAGCCTGAGATGCTCGCGCGCGGCAAGTACGGCGTAGAGTACAATCCAAAGCCGCTCGACGACGATTCGAGCGGCCTTGGCTGGGTAGTCGTCGCCGTAATAGCCGTTGCGCTCGTGTCGCTTTCCTGGACCCTCGTCTCGCGCCTGAGGTCAAGGGATCCCGCTCCGCCGGAGCAGGCGGCGGCGGAAGCTGCGCCGACCGCCGCGGAGTCGGCTTCGGGGAGTGGCGGCGACTCAGGCGGCGCGGCGGCAGTTGCCGTTCCCCCTGCGCCGCCTATTCAGCGGGCTTCGCAGAACGACATTGTGAGCAGGCCGCCGAAGTTGCGCAACCTTTTGATGAAGCTCGAGGTCGCGCAGAAGAGCCGCGACATCGCGATGGAAGTCGCGACTATAGAGGAGATACGCGCTCTACCCGGCTCCCCTGCGGCCGACAAGGACGACGAGCTTGCGCGGCGGCTTGGCGAGCTCAATGTTATAAGGCTCTTCGTGCAGAAGAACGCGCAGTGGGTTTCCGAGGTCGTCGTGAAGAGGGGCGACTCCGCCTCGCGCATCGCCTCCGAGCACGGCTCGACGCTCGCCTCCATGCGCAAGCTCAACGAAAAGGCGGACCTCAACCGCGTCAAGATCGGCCAGAAGCTGCACGTCATGAACCACCCGCGCTTCAACCTCGTCGTCCACCGCCGTTCGAGGACGGCGGATCTGCAGCTAAACGGGAAGTTCTTCAAGCGCTATGACCTCGCTACCGAGTCGAAGGTCTCGATAGGGGCTCGCACATGGCGCGAGAGCGCAAACCTCGAGCTCAAGCCGGAGGACCGCGCCGAGCTTGACGTCCTGCTCCCGAAGACGGCAAGTGTAACCGTATCGGAGATGTGAGCGTGAGGGTCGTAGGCGGCAGGTTCGGCGGCGTTCCGCTCAAGGTCCCGAAGACGGGCAACCTGCGCCCGACGCAGGATCGCGTTCGCGAGGCGCTTTTCAACATCCTCTGCGGCGACATCCCCGGTTGCGACTTCCTCGACCTTTTTGCGGGAACGGGAGCCGTCGGCATAGAGGCGCTTTCCCGCGGCGCAAGATCCGTGACGTTCGTGGAGCGCGACCGCAGGCATCTCGCCGTCCTCAAGGCGAACGTCGAGTCGGTCGCGAGCGGCTGCGAATGGCGAAGCGTTACCGCCGACGCATACGCATGGATTGCGTCTTACGCGGGCCCCGGCTTTTCAGTTGCTTTCGCAGATCCTCCATACGCGCTTGGGGAAGACAGGGGCTATGCGCACGTCCTCTCCACGCTGGCCGCGCGCGGCGTTGTCAGGCCCGGTGGCGTTTTCGTCGCCGAGATGACGGCGGTGCAGGGACCGGCGGAGGCGCCGGGCTGGGAGCTCCTTCGCGACCGCACCTACGGCAAGACGAGGCTTTGCGTATGGCGAAGAGCTGCCGCGCCGACGCCGTGATTTATGGTATAATAGCCACATGAGAGACGATCTGGACAAACTCAAGACCCTCGGAAGCCGCACGTCGGCTCCGCAGACCTACGACCCGTCAGTGCTGGAGGCGTTCTCCAACCGCCACCCTGGCCGCGACTACTGGGTGACGTTCACTGCGCCGGAGTTTACGACGCTCTGCCCGAAGACCGGCCAGCCGGACTTTGCGACGCTGACGATTCGCTACATTCCTGAGAAGCGGCTTGTAGAGTCGAAGTCGCTCAAGCTCTACCTCTTTGGCTTCAGGAACCATGGAGACTTCCACGAGGATGTCGTGAACATCATATATAACGACCTCTCCCGTCTCCTCAAGCCCCGCTATCTCGAGGTCTTCGGCAAGTTCGCCCCGCGCGGCGGAATCTCCATCGATCCTTTCGTCAACGGCGGGACTGGCGCGAAGTACAAGCGACTTGCCGCGAAGAGGTTCGACGACTGGCAGGGCGTGCGTTAGTGGCTTTTCTTCCGCAATGAAGTTCTGGGGCATAACCGGCACCAACGGCAAGACCACTACTACGTGGATTGCCGCCGAGTTCATCAACGCCATGCCCGGGCGGAAGTGCGGCTACATAACGACCGTCGAGGTCTTTGACGGGAAGGACAGGTTCTATACGGGCTACACCACGCCGCCGCTCGCCAGGCTCAAGGAGATATACGCCGCGATGGAGGCGAACGGCTGCACCGACTGCGTAATGGAAGTCTCGAGCCACGCCATCCACCAGAACCGCGTCGGCTTCGGCGAGACTACGACGTTCGCAGGCGGCGCGTTCACCAACCTCTCCGAAGACCACCTCGACTACCACAAGACGATGGAGGAGTATTTTCGCGTGAAGCTCTCGTTCGCCGAGCGGATCGCGGAGGGCGGGCTGCGCGCACATGGCTGGGAGGCGGGCGCCCCAGCGTCGGCAGGACGGCGCGACTTCCCCGTGTATGTTGTCTGCCTCGACGGCGGGTATGGCGACGAGATGCTCGCTTTTTGCGGGCGGCTCCCCCTCAACGTGATGCCGGTCACCCGCCGTTCGTCGTGCTACGATCTTTCGGGGCTCAAGCTGATCGGCGACTACAACAAGTCGAACGTCCTCGTCGCCGCCGCGCTCGCCGAGGCTGCGGGCGTTCCTTGCGAGGCGATACAGGCGGCGATTCCGACCCTCAGGCCTCGGTGGGGGCGCCTTGAACTCGTGGAGACGCCGCATGTTCGCGCAAAGGTCTATGTTGACTTCGCGCACACGCCCGACGGACTTGAAAAGGTGCTTTCCGCAGTCAGGGGCGAAATGGACCGCGGCGGATCAAGCGGGCTCCTGTGGGTTGTCTTCGGCGCAGGCGGCGACCGCGACAAGCTAAAGAGGCCGCTCATGGGCGCTGCATGCGCCCGCATAGCCGACAGGCTCGTCGTCACCTCCGACAATCCTCGTAGCGAAGACCCGATGGATATAATAAGGCAGATCCTTGCGGGCATCGACTCTGCAATCGCTCCTTCCGGAAGTGAGGTCGCCGTAGAGCCAGACCGCGCCAAGGCGATAGCCCTGGCCCTCTCGCGCGCTTCGGAGGGAGATGTCGTCGTCATCGCCGGAAAAGGGCACGAGACGACACAGGAAATCGCCGGCGTGAAGCACCCGTTCGACGATAGGGAAGTCGTTCGGGCGTTCACGGCCGGCGAGTCGGCGCCTGCGGGCGCTTAGAGGATTTCGATCTTCTTCGCCTTCGTCTCGGGGCGCTTGCCCACGTTTACGCAAAGGACTCCGTTTTCGAGCTTTGCGGCGAGCGTAGATGTATCCGCCATCTCGGGCAGGTCGAGGCTCATCGCGTAGTTCTGCCTCTCGAACTCCTCCACCACTTGCCTGAACCCGGCGGGGTTCTGGTATTTGGTGTGCGTCTTGAGCGTCACGGTTCTGCCGTCGATGTTCAAGGTCGCGTCTTCCTTGCCGACCCCGGGCAGCATTACCTTCAGTTCATATCCCTCGGGCTTTTCTGTGAAAGTCGCCTCGGGAACGGTTAATTTCTCGTTTTCCATGGCTTTGTCTCCTTTCTTGTTTTCCCGTTTTCAACCCTCGATCGCGATGCGCTTCACCCCAGCCGCTTCGGCCTTGGGCAGCTCTATGCGGAGGATTCCGTTCGTGAATTTCGCATTCGCCTTGTCGGCGTTGACGCGGAAGGGGAGGTCGAGCCTGCGGCTCCAGGCAGGGCGCTCCTTTACCGCCTTCCCGGTTGCGGCGTCCGTCGTCTCGGCCGGCTTGTCGGCGATTACGACGGCCTCAGGTTCAAGCGAAAGCTCAACGTCCTTGGCGGTCTTGCCCGGAAGTTCAAGGTCGATGATTACTGCGTCATCGTCCAAGAACACGTTCACGGGCGGGAATCGTCCGGCGGCGCGCGCTCTCATCGTCCTGAACGCACGGCTTGATGTATCAAGCAGGTCGTCCAGAAAGCCCCACGGATCTATATTCATTATCGTATTCATGTCTTGGCTCCTTTCTTTGTTGCCACTGCCGACATACTGCAAATGTCATGCCA
>JBGUVV010000022.1:0-4678 GCA_045220525.1 Kiritimatiellia bacterium | reverse complement strand
CGGTTCTCCATAGAGCCTGAAATACCAGGGCACGTCCGGATTGCCGACTGGCTCCATCGTCGGACAGCCTGCGGCCGCAAAGCTGTTGAAGCCGGCGTTCGCATACGTGCCGTAGTTGTAGATCGGATCGGGCGTGAGCATGCGGAAGACGGGCGCACGGATTGCATTCTTCATGTCAACCGCAGCCGACAGTGCATTCTTCTTTGACGGATAGTACGCGCCGTTGAAGTAGCCACCGTTGAGAGTGTAGGCGTCGGTCGCATCCTGTTCCCGGCAGATGAGGAACGCCTTAACGCCATACTTGCGCTGGACATAGTCCATCGAATGGGCGTCCAGGAGCCAGCTTCCCATTGTCTTCGGATACGCGCCGAAGCGGACCTTGAAAAGGCGGAAGAGCTCGTCGCAGATGCGCTCACGCTCGGCCGGCGTATAGGCCATCAGGAATCCGGGCTTCACGAACCAGTCCCAGTCCCAGCCGTTGCGGCTCTTCCATTCGATGCCGCACGTCTCGACGAGCTGGCGGCACATCTCGACCCACACGCCGTACTCGGTGCGGTCCTGCTGCGCCGTTTTCGCAAGCGCGACGAGGTCATCGCGCAGCAGCGCGTCGTACTGCAAAAGGATTGTGTTCCTGAAACCGTACTTCGTGTTGCGCGCGATCTCCTCGCGGAGCGGCTCGTCGAGGTGGTCGCGGTTGGCGTCGTCGCGCGGTTCGCATCCGCGCACGAAGTTGACAAGGTTCAGCACCTTGCGGGCTTCGCTTCCGCCATCGGCAAGACTGCCCCCGCTCGCAAAGCCTGCCAAGGCCAGCAACGTTACCAAAATTATTGTCAATCCGGTGAATGCGTCAAAAAACCTACAGGCTCTCGTTTTCAAGGACTTCATAAATACTTGTCAAGCACAAGGCGATTGTTGAGAACGTCGTGAACGACAAGACGAAGTTTACCGTTCTCGACAAAACCCTCCACGACTGTAGGGAACCTGCCTACGTCAGGCTTTCCATCGTAAACGCCGAGATGGGGGCCTCCTCCCACAACCTGCGCCCAGCGGCGTTCGCAGGTCGGCGGATCAAACCGGAACCGATGCCTGTGTCCGCATACTACCAGCCGGACGCCTGCTCTGTCAAGAATCTGGCTCCACAATTCGTTGCATTCGCGCGACCAGTAGGCATAATCCTCGGGATCTATCGCTACGCCGTCGTGCAGATAATCTTCGGAAGCAGGATCGGCAAAAAGCGGAATGTGGCAGAATACAATCTTGTATTTCGCCGCCGCGATGTCAGGACGCGCAAACTGCTCCTCCAGCCACTTCGCTTGCGCCATTCTGTACGGTTCGAAGTTGGCAAGGCCAAACCACTTTGGATGCGCATCAGGCTTGTCCTCGCCAGTGTCGAGTCCGACAAGCGCCATATCGCCAAGGCGGGTAGCGAAGTTCCACTTTAAGTCCCACTGGTCGCCGAGCCGCTCGGAAGGGTCGCGCGGCAGCACAACCTCCTCCTTCTTTGAAATCCAACTGCCGCGGAAGTCGTGGTTCCCGCTCTCAAAGAAGACCGGGATGTCGGCTGACCAGTCGCAATCCTCGACGGGCGAATCCAAGAACGCTTCCACGGCGGTCTTCTTGTCTTGCGTAGTGTTGGTGGCGTCTCCGTTCCAGATGACGGCGGAGGGCGAAATATCCTTTACTTTATGAACGACCATCTGGAACGGCAACCACTGCGCATGCGTATCGTTTATCACGCAGAAATGAGCCCTCGCTCTCTCGCCAAGCGTCGTGAAGGTATGAACACCGGAAACAATCGGCTCTCCGAGTTTTGCATCATATATGTTCGAATAGTCGGTAAACGGAGTCGTGACGGTGCGGTAATAGTATTTTGTGGCTGGCTTAAGGCCCGTCAACCGGACTTGAAGCGCGTCAACGTCAATCGGGACAAGTCCGTAGCCACCGCTTTTCACAATCTTCGCGCCGCGCATCCCGGGATTGTCCGCATATTCAACGACACCCTTGGCGAGGCCCGAGACCGCCCAACTGACACCCATAGTCGTCTCGCCCGGTGCCTGCAGGCATGGATGGCCGACAGTCAGCGGAACGCCCCGCGTACCGAGAAACGGATCGTCTCTCACCCTCGTCGCTTCCGCAACAGCGGCCTGCGCCGGCTCCTCTGCACCGTGAAGTGCGCATGCCGCTAACGCACCGCACGTCGTTAAGAACTCTCTTCTGGCAAGACCGCCTTCGGGTTCTCGGCAACGCATGTTCACATCTCCTTGTCTATTGAAAAAAAAAGCACTGGGCACACACTGTCCGAATCCGGGACAACCAGTTCGCCGTAGAGTTTGAAGTACCAAGGCACGTCCGGATTTCCGACCAGCTCCATCGTCTTTCATTCCTTTACCTCTCACTTCACAAACACGTTGTTGTAGGCGCGGTGCGGACGCTTCGCGTCCTCAAGGACGTTAATCGCGGCGCAGCCATCGAACCAGTTGCCCGCAATCACGCCCGAGAGGAACGGGTTCTTGTTGAAGCGCACGGGGTTCGCCAGCCCGAAAAAGGCATTGCCGAGTATGCAGTTGCCTACGCCCGGCTTCCAGCCGCCGACGCCCTCGTAGCCGCCGACCCCCTCCTCGCAGGCGATGAACACGTTGTCCGCGACGATGACGCCGTCGCCGCCCTGCAGGTCGACGGCGCGCCCCCGGATGTTCTCGAAGCGGTTGCCGATCACGCTCATCTGGTGCGCGCTCGAGACGAAGACGCCGCCGTCGCCGCCGACGACGCGGTTGTTCGCGAAAGTCGCGCGCCGCGACAGCATCAGCACGACCGGCGAGCAGTTCTCGAAGAGGCAGTTCTCTACCCTGCTCTCGTCCTTGACGCCGGCGTGCATCATCCCGCGCGACCAGTTCGCCGACCTGTGCGTGCGGATGTTCCGGAACGTGCAGCCGTTGAGGTGCATCGTGCCGCCGTCGATGCTGACGCGGAAGGCGTTCGTGAGCGCCGAGTCGGCCTCGAACGTCGCACCCCAGGCAGTAAGCGCGCCCTTCTGGAGATTGATGCGCCCTTCGCCCTTGAACAGAACCTTCGTCCCCGGCAGGACGCGCAGCCTGTGGCTTGCGAGGTCGATCTGGCGGTCGACGACGACATCGCCTTCCCACGTAACGGTCGCCTTGCCATCGACGGGATAATCCACAAGCGGCTGCGGATTGGCCGGCAGCGCCCATGCGCGGGTCTTCATCTCCGCCGCGCGCGCGGCGTCCGGCCGAGCCGAGAGGTCCAGCAAGAGCCGCCCCTTCGCGAACTCGCGCTCGAGCGTTTCGCGAGGCAGCTTCCAGTCGCGACGCCCCGGTGAACCCCACGCCTCGGCGACGGCGTAGTCGTCGGCGAACCGACGTTCGGCGGCCGCGAGCGTCGCGGCGGCCGAAGGATCGCCGGCGCGGAACTGGTCGTCGAACGTGCGCAGGCCCGTCTGGGCATGCGCCGCCGCAAGCCAGTAGCGGCAGTCTCGCGCGCGCATCTTCAGGCAGTCGCGCTGGACGACCTTCGGCATCCGCTCCGCCCACTCGGCCGCCGTGCTCCTCGGGCCGAGGCCGAGCTTCGCAAGCGCGCGGTCGATCGCCGCGGCCGCCGCCTCGGCCTTCTTCGCCTGATCGAGCATGAACGCCGTATCGTCTACGATCTCGGTGTAGGACGCGCGCGACGCATCGTTGCCCGCTCCGCCGGTCGGGTCGTACTGGTAGAACTTGCGCGAACGGTTCCACTGACGGACCATCTCGCCGGGGTTCTCGATGTAGCGCGGCATGACGCCGCTCCAGCAGAAGTCCTCCATGTCGCCAGCAAGCTCCTTGCCCCAGAACGAGCGGCAGACCCTCGCAAGCACCGGGCGGCATTCCGCAGGGCCGTCGTGATCCGAGATCGGATCGTAATAGACCACGCCATCGTATGCCGCCGCGCCCGGCAGCGTCTGCCTCTTCAGGTACGCGGCCTGGAAGATATACGTCTCCCACGACATGGACGGGCAGTCCATGTAGGAGCAGAAGATGTTGCCAGGCTGCTTGTCCATCGCCAGAGCCGCGCGGCGGCCGTGCGTAGAGAATACGCCGCACACGAACGGATAGCAGTCGTGTATCTGCAGCGGCCTCCGTTTGACGAGCTCGCGCACTTCGCCTGAACGCGCGACTGCGTCGGAATATATCCAGCTGCCGAAGAAGAAGGTGTCGTCTTCAATCCCCTCGTCGACATGCCGCCAGAAGTCGTAGAAGTTCTGCTGCCAGAAGGCGTCGCGCTCGTGTCCGAGGTTCTGGAGCAAGTAGGGATAGATGCACGAACCCACGGTCGCCTTCGGACAGCGCCGCTTGAGGACGCGGTTCCAGATGTTGAGCTGGTTTACCGTCGCCTTCCAGCGTTCGTCGTCCTTCCAGCGCGCGCGGCACCTGGCGCAGCGTTTGCTCCAGAGTTCCGGATCCTTCAGCCCGCCCGTGTCGACGGGGTGGATCATCACAATCGCGTCTTCCGCGCTCTCGCCTATCAGGTGGTCGGCGCAGCGGTTGGCGACCTCTTCCGTCTGCCGGTCGTCGCCCCAGCAGTAGAGATGGTCGGTCCACCCCTTGGTGTTCTTCACGCACGGCCAGTCGTTGTACGAAACGCTCTTCGGACGGTTGTTGCGATGCCAGATGGCCGTAGGGGCGACGAT
>JBGUVV010000021.1:0-2092 GCA_045220525.1 Kiritimatiellia bacterium | reverse complement strand
CCCGAATGCCGCTAACTTAAGGCGATTTCGGGCGTTTCCCGAGACCTAGTGTCGCCTTCGTCGGACGCTTCACGCGGCGTGTGTCCGGCGTGGTTCCGAATATGATCACGCGTGACAGCTCCTCCATCCGCGCAAGCCTCGCCTTGATAGTCTTCCAGTTGCCGATCGCATCGCGCATCGCCTCGAACTGCTCCTTGGAGAGCGCGACCGAGACGGTCTTCGCCTTGACCTTCCGCGTCCATTGGTAGCAGGGGCCGCCGGCGCCCGGGCCTCTGTCCTGGACATAGCCATGCGACAGAAGCCCCACTTTCCCGAGCTCGCGGCGGATTGCCTTCAGTTCGGCCCTCGCCGCCTCTATCTCATCTTCCTTCCTCATGCGGATATTATAGCAAAAGCGTTGACTTCCGCGCAATAGAGCGGTATAATAGCCGCCCTATGGACGACGAATCCCTTCTCCTCTCCCTCGGCGCCGTGCGCCCCTCCGCGCGCGCGGCCGCCGACGCATTCAAGGACGCCTTCCCGGACGCGGCGCCGCGCCCGGGCGAACGCAGCCGCATCTTCGACGAGCGCGCCACGATCGGGCTCATGCTCGGGCAGGCGCTCGGCCGGAACGCGCCGTGCAAGGACGCGGTCCGGCGCATGCAGATCGAGTTCGGGGAGAAGGTGTCGTCGTCCACGGCCGCGTACTGCAAGGCCCGCGGCCGCGTGCGCCCGGAGACCGTGCGGGCCATGTCGGCGCGCCTCTCCGCGGAGGCCGACAGGCTCTGCGACACCCACGGGTTCAAGCGAATCATGGCGCTCGACGCGACGACGTTCCAGACGTCCGACACGGACGCGAACAGGGCCGAATGGCCGTATGCGGGATGCCAGAGGCCGGGATGCGGCTTCCCCGTCATGAGCGCGCTTGTCGCCCATTCCCTGACGGGAGGGGGATCGGAGGTCCTTGTCACGGCGCCGTGGAAAGCGCATGACTTCCGGCTCTATGTCGAATCCTCCGGCGGCTTTCGGGAGGGCGATCTCCACATCGGCGACAGGGCGTTCTGTTCGTTCGCGGCCTTCGCGCTTCTCGGCGAGGCCAAGGCGGACGGCATCTTCCGCGGCAGGGAATGGTGCGGGAAGACCCAGCCGGGCGATGTCGTCCTGGGGGACGGGGATCGCCTGACCGTATGGCGGAAACGCTGGTCTAGGCGCTCCATGACGGTGCCAAGGGAGAGGCTCGAGGGTTTCCCGGACGGGATCCCCGTGAGAATCGTGACCGCGACGATCCGCGCGCGGGGGTTCCGCGACGAAAAGATCGTCATCGCCACCTCGCTTCTGGATCCCGAGAAATACCCGAAGGAGATGATTCTGGAGTGGTACCTCAGGCGCTGGGACATCGAGGTGTCGTTCAGGGACATGAAGACGACGCTGCGTTATGAATTCATCCGTGGACAGACCCCGCGAATGGTCAAGCTGGAAGTCGACATCCTGCTCCTCGCCTACAATCTCATGCGCTACGTGATGGCAAGGGGAGGAAAGGGCGCGGCGAGCGCCCGATTCGGAATCGCCAGCACTTCGGCGGCCGTCAAGTCCTTCCTGTCGGTCGTTCAATCCGTGTACCGGGCCGGAAGATCGTGCGCGAGGGCATTCTCAAGACTCGTCAAGGCCGTTGCCTCCGACGTGTTGCCGAGACGGAGGCGAAAGACCTACGTAAGGGCTGTCAAACGCAGGCCAAAGCCCTACCCGCTGCTGATGAAACCACGTGGAGAATACACGCCAGAGGAGATGCTATGAGGCTTAAGTTAGCGGCATTCGGGTCAGACCCCAAGTCCTTAACAAGTGTCAGTCCCTCGCGGCTCAATCCCCCGCCGCAACAAGGCTACTCCACCACTCTCTACTCCACCAAAGGGGTCAGACCCTCGCAGCCTCACGGCGGGCGTGCTGTACCCGATAACGTACTGCGCCCATAAACGAGTTTTTGGTATAATACGCTGCAAATGAAGTGGGCAATATACAATCTGATTTTTGCGGCGGTCTATCCGTTCCTGTTGCCGGGGTTCCTTGCGAGGATGCTGCGGCGTGGGGGATATGCCGCGCGGATGGGCGACAGGTT
>JBGUVV010000020.1:0-2096 GCA_045220525.1 Kiritimatiellia bacterium | reverse complement strand
TCACCGCTACGTAGTATGTACAAAGCGCCTCCTGCTCAACCCTGTCGCGGCGCAGGCGGTAAGCATCCCCGAGCCCGCCGACGGCATCGGCGACCCTCGCGTCTATCGCCGGCAGAATCCACCCGTCGCCCACAAGCGGCGACGACGGCTCCGAGACGAGCGGGTCGTGCTCGTAGAGCGGCAGGACTACATAGTCGAACCCAAGGCCCTTGGAATGGTGGATCGTCATGATCTTCACCTTGCCGTCCTCGGCCATGGTGCGGCTACGCTTCGCAAGAAGATACTGCCCGAAGTCGGAGAGCCTCGCGTCCGGAATGGCGAGCGACTCGAACTCTGCCGCGGCCCTCAGCATCGCCGTGAAGCGCTCCTCGGTGAATTCGCTCCACGCCTCCGACGCGCTTTCCGGGAAAAGGCCGCGCAGGTCTCGGAACGTACGGACAAGCCCGCGCTCGGTAAACGCCCGAGACATCTCCATCGAGATCTCCTCCGGCGACGGAACCGAAGAGGGATACTTCGCGGCGGCAAGCGGCGTCATCATGAAATGCCTGTAGGCAAGCATGTCGCCAGGGTGCTCCGAAAGCTGGACGAGATCGAGAAAGCCGGAGAGCGCCGGAGTGTCGAGGACAGGCGAGTCGCCCTCCCAGACAATCCCCTCGAACCCCATTGCCTTGAGGCGGTCTGCAAGGAGCCTGCCAAAGGCCCTTGTCCTCACGAGGACGGCGGCGGAAAGGTTCTTCCTGCGAGGATCCCCCGCAGAAGCGCCGACGGCTGCCGAAAGAGCGGTGAAGACCGGCTCGACGAAATCCTCCTTCTTCTTCCCAGGCGCGTCCATGACGCGGACAAAACCCTTAATGTCCGCTTTGGCCGTTTCATGCTCAGGCGACTTCCACGCCGGAAACTCCGAAAGGATGCGCCCGCGCGAGAATATGCGGTTTACGGCCTCTATGACCGCAGGTCCAGAGCGATACGACCGCGAAAGCTCACGCTTCTCATACGCGCCCGACTCCCTCTCGCGCGCGAATATGCCGACGTCGCCGTTTCGCCACCCGTAGATCGCCTGCTTGCGGTCGCCGACGATGAAGACAGGCTTATCCCCGCCAGTCGACTTCGCCTCGTCCACAAGCCCGCCAAGTGCCTTCCACTGCTCGCGGCTCGTATCCTGAAACTCGTCAAGGGCCCATGCTCCTATCCGCGAATCTGTGCGGAACTCGAGCGCAAGGCGAGCGTCCTCTGGGAGTGAAGCTATGAGGCGCGGCACATCGGAGAAAACGAGCCGCCCCGCCTTTCGCACCTTCCTGTCGTATTCCCGCTCGAAAGCGGACACAAGCGAGAAGATGCCGCGCGCGAGCTCAAGCCGCGTCCTGACGACATAGCCGAAGACGCACATCATCGCGTCCCTCACGGCAAGCGTCTCGTCGCGCGAAAGATCAATTGTCTTTCTGCCGAACTTGAAAGAAAAAATGTCGCCGACGAAAAGATCGGGATTTCCAACGATCCTCCCCGCATATCCCGTCAAACCCGAAAGCCCGCCCCTGAAGCCGCGCACCCATTCTGCGAAGTCGCGCCACCTCTGGTCTTCCCCGAAAACAGCCTCCAGTCTGTCGGCCGCGGCGGAAAGCTCGCGCGCCGTCACGTGCGCAAACGCAGGGTCGCGCCCCCATATCCTCGTCGGGTCTCCCCACGAAGAGGCGTCCGGCATGGACGCGACGTATTCATGCCAGTCCTGGACGAACGACCGGTATGTCTCGACGAAGCTCCTGACGTCCTGGCCGTCCAACGCGAGCGAGAACGCCTCGACAAACGCCTTCTTGATCGCGGAGTCGGTCCTCCTGAGGATCGAAAACGAAACGGCCGACATCTCGCGCCTCGCCCTGAAGTCGTCCATCATCTCAGGCTCGCCGAATATCCCAAGCTCAGGTGGAAACGCCCGGAGCATGCGAAGGAGGAAGCTATCGAGAGTGCCTATCTGCGAAAGGTGCTGTGTAGAGATGACTTCCCTAAGCATCCTTGCGTCGTCACCGCCCTTCTCCGCACCATCCGCCAGGAGCGAGACAAGCCTCTCGAATATCTCGCCTGCGGCCGCCCTCGAAAAGGTA
>JBGUVV010000019.1:0-7043 GCA_045220525.1 Kiritimatiellia bacterium | reverse complement strand
GGGCTTCGGCTACTGGCTCATAAAGTTCGACGGCCTTGTCGGCAATGGCGACAAGGAGGGCGACGACAAGTGGGGGTACGGGCGCGTCGAATACGCCTACCACCTGATGGCTCGCGCGGCTGGCATCAAGATGTCGGAATGCCGCCTATGGAACAAGCGCCACTTCATGACGCGCCGCTTCGACCGTCTCGAAAACGGCGGCAAGCTCCACATGCAGACGCTCGGCGCGATGGCGCACCTCGACTTCAACGACCCGGTGTCGCATTCCTACGAGCAGGCGTTCCGCGTCACCCGCCGCGTTGTGAACGACGCCAGAGCCAACGAGCAGCTTTTCCGCCGCATGGCGTTCAACGTGCTAGCCTGGAACTGCGACGACCACGTTAAGAACATCTCCTATCTTATGGACCGCGCCGGAGAGTGGACGCTTGCGCCCGCATACGACGAATGCTATGCGTACAACCCTGCGGGCGACTGGACGTCCCGCCACCAGATGGCGGTGAACGGCAAGCGCTTCGACATCACCGACGACGACATCCTTGCCTGCGCTCAGTTCGCCAACATGCGCGAGCGCAAGGCGCGTGCTGTTCTGGACGAAGTGCGCGCGGCAGTGCGCGAATGGCCGCGCTTCGCCGTCGAGGCGGAGGTCCGCGACGACTTCGCCGCCGAGATAGCGAAGACGCTCGGCTGCACACGATAGGCAAGAGCACAAACAACATTAGCGGCTTGGCGTTCCCGCCAACACCGTCAGCAAGATCAAGCGCCGCATGGAGGCGCGGATAGCCGCCATGCTCGCAATGTTGACAACTTGTTGACAAGCTATAGGCAACTGTAGATACTGAGCAATGCGCCAGTCGCGGCATTTCTGCTATAATTTGCCGCATGAACGACTTGAAGACTCCACCAAGCAGCGTGGCCGCCGAGCGCGCGGTCCTCGGCTCCATCCTCATCGACACCACGAGCCGGTCTGGCGACCGCGTAATGGACCTCTGCCTTACGAGCGGCGTCAACGAAGAGACTTTTTTCGATCCGCGAAACCGCACGATCTACTCCACCATGCTCGCCATGAACAGGCAGGCGCGTCCCCTCGATCCACTCACTCTCACGGAGGAGATGAAGGCCTCGGGGAAGTTCGAGGCGATTGGCGGAGCCGGCTATCTCCAGAGCGTGGTCGACCAGGTGCCGACGGCTTCTCATGCAGAGCACTACATCTCGATAATCCTCTCGAAGCAGCTGAGGCGCACCCTCATAGAGCGGTCTTCAAAGGTAATCGAAAACTGCTACGACGAAGGGGAGTATCCCGATCCGCGCATTCTCCTTGGCGAGGCTGAGAAATCGTTTCTCGAGATAGACTCCGGCGCGACCAGCTCCCTCAGCTGGGGCGCGGCGGTCGATGCGAGCTTCAGGCGCATCGACAGGATGTTCGACACCGGCGGCAAGGAGATGGAAGGGCTCTCCACGGGGCTCAGGCACCTTGACGAGAAGATACAGGGCCTCAAGCCTTCTGAGATGATCGTCATAGCGGCGCGGCCTTCGGTGGGAAAGACGTCGCTTGCGATGAACATAGCGGAGAGCTGCGCGCTCGGGCAGATGCTGACTCTCAAGAACGACATGTACCCTCCTGTGGAGTGCGACGGCGGCAAGCGACATCCCGTTGCGATATTCTCCCTAGAAATGCCGGTCGAGGCCCTCTCGAAACGCATGATCGCGGGCCGCGCCCACGTCAACATGTGGCGCGTCAACAGGAATCTCGTCCCGAAGAACGAGCGCAACGCCATGACGAGCAACCTCATGGCTTCCGCAGGCGACCTCAAAGGCGCCGAGATATATGTCGACGACACGGCGGCGCTGGACGTGATGGACCTTAGGGCGAGGGCCCGAAGGCTCAAGAAGCTCCACGGCATCGAGCTTGTCGTCATAGACTACCTCCAGCTCTGCACCTGCCGCGATGCGGCACGCCACGGCAGCCGCCAGATAGAGGTCTCGATGATTTCGCAGCAGATCAAGGCGATGGCGAAGGAGCTGAAGATACCGGTGATAGTCCTCTCTCAGCTCTCCCGCGCGAACGAGCAGCGCGGCGACAAGTACGAAAGGCCGAAGCTCTCCGACCTCCGCGACTCTGGCGCCATCGAGCAGGACGCCGACATGGTCTTCCTCCTGCGCCGTCCGTCGCGGAACGCCAACGACCCCGACAGCAAGGACGAGCTTCTCGCGATAATTGACGTGGCGAAGAACAGGAACGGCGAGACAGGCGAGGTGAAGGTCAACTTCAGGCGCGAGTACGTGCGCTTCGAAGACCGCCCGCTAGACGCCACCGGCGCGGCTGCCGAGGCGTTTGCCAACAGCGCCCCGTCTCCATCCGACTCTTCCTACACGCGCGACAAGTTCATGGGCTGATGATGTGATTTTTCTCTGATTATGCTATAATACGCATCATAAAGAGGTGCAACAAATGGCAGAAATCACTGATCAGCAAAGAAGACACTCGGCGGCGCATCTTATGGCGCGCGCCGTATTGAGTTTGTTCGAAGACGTCCAGATCGACATCGGCCCCGCGACGGACGAGGGCTTTTACTACGATTTCGACCTTCCACATCGCATAACGCCGGAAGACTTTCCTAAGATCGAGGAGGAAATAGCCCGCCTCATAGCCCTCGACGAGCCGTTTGTGAGGCGCGAGGTCTCGGCGGACGAGGCTCGCTCGCTTTTGGCCGGGCAGAAATACAAGCTTGAGCGCCTCGAGGACGTCGTCGCGGACGGCGCGGCGATTTCGACTTACACGGTAGGCGACTACGTTGAGATGTGCCGCGGCCCGCACGTCGAGCATTCCTCGCAGATTGGCGTCGTGAAGCTTACGAAGATCGCCGGCAGCTACTACCGCGGCGACGAGAAGAACAAGATGCTCCAGCGCATCTACGGCATCGTCGCGAAGGACCGCGCGGAGCTTGACGAGATCATCGCCCGCGCAGAGGAAGCGAAGCGCCGCGACCACCGCAGGCTTGGCGTGGAGCTTGACCTCTTCCACCTCGATCCTGAGGATCCCGGCCAGATATTCTGGCATCCGAAGGGCTGGTCGATCTACGTGACGCTCCAGGAGTACATGCGCGCCAAGCTCGTCAAGGACGGCTACCAGGAGGTCAACACCCCCGCGATCATGCCGCGCAGCCTCTGGGAGAAGAGCGGCCACTGGGACCACTACAAGGCCAACATGTTCATCACCGAGAGCGAGAAGAGGGTCTTCGCGGTGAAGCCGATGAACTGCCCTGGCGCGCTCGAGATATTCAAGAGCCGCATGCGCAGCTACAAGGACCTTCCTCTGCGCCTCGCCGAGTTCGGCCACTGCGCCCGCAACGAGCCGAGCGGGACTCTGCACGGCATCATGCGCGTCAGGGGCTTCGTCCAGGACGACGCTCACATCCTCTGCACCGAAGACCAGATCGAGGCCGAGGTCGCGAAGTTCTGCCGCCTTCTCAAGGACGTCTATTCCGATTTCGGCTTCGACAAGAACTTGCTCGTCAAGCTGAGCACGATGCCTGACGACCACGTCGGCGACGAGAAGACCTGGCAGCATGCGGAGAGCGCGCTCGCGGCGGCCTGCAAGGCGGCGGGCATGGAATACCAGATCCAGCCGGGCGAGGGCGCTTTCTACGGGCCGAAGCTCGAGTTCACCCTTATCGACGCCCTCGGGCGGCCCTGGCAGTGCGGCACCATCCAGCTCGATTACCAGCTTCCGAGCGCAGAGCGCCTCAACGCCGAGTATGTCGGCGCCGACGGGCAGAAGCACCATCCTGTCATGCTGCACCGCGCTGTGCTTGGATCGCTCGAGCGCTTCATCGGAATCCTCATCGAGCACTACGCAGGAGCCTTCCCGCTTTGGCTCGCTCCAGAGCAGGTGCGCGTGCTGCCTGTATCCGACAAGGCGCTTGAATACGCGCGGAAAGTCCGGCTCGGCCTTGAGGAGGCCGGCTTCAGGGCTGACATCGATGCGACGGCCGAGAAGCTTGGCGCGAAGATCCGCGAGGCAACCCTCCAGAAGATTCCGTATCAAGTCGTGGTCGGCCCGAGGGACGAGGCGGCGGGGACGATCTCCGTGCGCTCCCGCTCCGATGGCGACCTCGGAGCCATGAAGCTTCCAGAATTCATCGAGAAGCTGAAGGCTGAGATTGCATAGTATCGGACATGGCTGAGATCAGGAGGGCGGTTCTTGCTGCTATCGCCGTCGTGACGACATGCGTTGCGCCGTTGCATGCCTTGAATTACGATGCGCTTGGGTATCCTGACGAGAATGGCAATTTCATCCTGAACGAAGAAGGCCGGAAGCTTTCGGAGAAGACGCCCATCTTGCCGGAAGCGCGTTTCTGGGGAACTAAGCCGCTCGGCGAGCCGGGTAGCCTGACGTGGCCGGCGAAATTCCAGCGCCGCGCGAAGTTCCGCAATCCCGCATCACGCCCCGAAGGGCCGGGACTCGTCCTTTTCGACGGCGCGCGCCGCGCAGTCGTGGTGAACCTCTCGAAGGAGAATTTCATCGCCAAGCTCGCGGACGAGTTTGCGTGGCACATGGAGAAAATGACGGGTGCAGAGGTCGAACGCGCGAAGGAGCTGCCGCCGAAGGGGCGTCCGGCAGTGGTGTTTGGAGAGGCCGAGGCCGCACGCGCCTTTGGCATCGACCTCGCGGCGCTTGAGCCGGAGGCTGCCGTCGTGAAACGCAAGGGCGAATGGCTGTACGTCGGCGGCAGGGAGCTTGGCGCAAGCCACGCGCTCACATACGTGCTCGAATCGCTTGGCTGCCGCTATCTCTGGCCGGGCGCGCTCGGCAAGGTGATCCCGAAGAAGGCGAAGGTCGTTCTTAATGAGGTCTCGCTTGCGCGGAAGCCGGAGTTCGTCTGCCGCAAACGCCAGTGGGAATATGCGCCGGTTTTCTGCAAGAAGGCGCATTCGTGGCTTGGTATCGAACCGGAGGGCTTCGTCGAGCGCTGGCGCACTGCGTTGGAAGACCGGCCTGGAAATCGCAGTTTCTGGCAATGGCATGGAGTAGATGAACTTTATCTCCTCTGGCCGCGCATGCCTCCGGTGTATTCCTGGGGGCATTCGTTCGGCGACTACCGCAAGCGCTTTCTCAAGGAGCATCCGGAGTGGTTCGCGCTCCAGCGCGACGGAACGCGCGGCGCGTATGGCGAGGCCCTTTGCCTTTCCAACGACGAACTTGTCCGCCAGACCGCCGCCGACAGGATCGCGTTTCTCCGCAAGAACCCCCATGCGGTCGCCGCGTCGATATGCCTCCCGGACGGCGACTACTCCGCGCAGTGCATGTGCGAGAACTGCCGCCGGCTCGATCCGCCGAACGGCCCGACTATATCGATGACAGTGTACAAGCCGCAGGACCTGACGTTCCCCTACGTCTCTCTGACCGACCGCGTGCTGCACTTCGCCAATCGCGTGGCGGAGCTCGTGACGCGTGAGCTCCCCGACCGAAAGCTCTGCCTATATGCCTACTCTAACCAGTCCACGCCGCCGGTGCGCGTAAAGCCACACACTGCGCTCGTCATGGTAAACGTCGCCGGGTCTCTGCAGGACATGGGATTGGCCGAACGCAACCTTGCCGCGTGGGGCGCGACGGGCAACATGCAGACGTGGCGCCCGAACTTTCTGATCGGATTCCGCATGCCGCTGCCGCAATGCTGGGCTGAGCGCATATTCAACCAGATGGAAGACGCCAAGGCGAACGGGCTCAAGGGATTCGAGGTCTCCAACGTGTGCGAGCAGTGGGCGGTCAAGGGCTTCACATGGTACGCTATCGCCAAGGCGATGGTCAACCACAGGCGCGAGTCCTTCGCCGAGGTGCGCGACGGATGGTGCCGCGCAGGGTTCGGCCCTGCTGCGAAGACGGTGAAGCGTTATCTCGCAGCCGTTGAGGAGGCGAGCTGGGCGGCGGTCAAACGTCAGGTTGCCGAGGGGCTGCATCAGTTGCCCGCGTGGCAGTCCGTTGACGAGAAGGCGTGGGTATTGATAGACGAGCTGGAGAAACGCAATCTGCCGACAATTATCGCGAAGGCCAGGGCCGAGGCCGCGAGGGACAAGGAGGCTCGCGCCCGCGTGGAATTTCTCGCGACCGGCATGAAGTACCTGAAGAGGTACGGCGAGCTCTCTCGCGCGAAGACAGCGGGCGAGAAGGAGCGCTTCGAGGCGTTGCGCAGCAATCTAAAGGACTTCGTCAAGGCCGAGGCCGAGCGCGACCCGGTGGCCGTGTACCCGGCGCAGCTCGGACAGGTAAACGTTCCGTTTATGCGGACGAAGATGGAATAGTAATGTCAAAGAGGAGGTCAATGATGAATACGAAGAGGAAGACGGCGTTCGCCATGGCGTTTTGCGCGGTAGCGACAGCGTTTGGCGAAACGGTCACGGTTGACGAGTTGAATCTCACCGCAGATAGAACAGTGGACGTTGCGGCGGGCTCTACGCAGGACGTGGTGCGGTTGACAGGCGGTGCCTACACGATTACCAAGACTGGCGGCGGAACGCTCAATATATACTGGACGGCCAACGAGAACGCCCGCGTCGTCGTCGAGGAGGGCGTCGTCGCGCTGCCGCGCTACGCGAAGCCGACGGCGGTCTTCGCCAAGGCGTATTACCATGTGGATGCCTCGGATCCTTCAACCATGGTGACTGAGTCGGTAGGCGGCACGAATTTCGTTGTCCGCTGGAACGATGCCGACGGTCGCACGTGCTACGCGACGAACTGCCCCTCGACGGTCATCGGGCGCACGAACCCGGAAAACAGGCGGCCATTCATCCGCCCGCATTTCCAGAACGGACTTCCAGTGGTGGACTTCGGGTCGCTCCTTACTGCTGGCTACACGAACGCGCAGGGCGTCGCGCTCGGCTACGGCGGCGCGATGTTCTGGAGCGAGCCGCTCACTTCGCTTCGCGAGGGCTTTACCGTCTTCAGCGACACGGACGACATCTTCGACCCGGCGCGTCAGGCCTGTGGTGGATACGCGGCCTCTTTCTTCGCGAACTTTTCGAAGTCGGCGAATTACCGCGAATCG
>JBGUVV010000018.1:0-2774 GCA_045220525.1 Kiritimatiellia bacterium | reverse complement strand
ACATCTTCATCGGCAGAAGGTTGTACCAGCCGTTGCCGAGACGCAGTTCCAGGACGTTCTCCCCGCGCCTCAGGAACCTCGCCACGTCGTAGTCGTAGATGAGGATGCGGCAGTCATAGTCCGTCCAGCCCGGAAGCGCCGTCGGCGTCACCCGCTCGCCGTTGACGAAGGCGTCGACCATGCCCGCGGCGGCGATGCGCCACGTCGCATTAGTCGCGTAGGTCTCCAGGTCAAAGCTCCGCCGCAGCACAGGTGCCGGCGCGTCGGCGAAGAACGCCGCGTAGTCGTCTTCGGCCGGCGGGGCGTATGACCCCGCTATCCATGCCGCAGAAAAAATGAAGCAAAAGAGAAAAACCATCTTCGCCTTCTTTCACATCTCCGCCGCGCGGGCGATCTCGATTTGATCGACGTAAAGGTTCTTGACCGTCTTCCGTCCGCCGCCCTTCGCGAAACGGCCGGGACGGAACAGGAATTCCATGGAATCGGAAAACTCCACGGTCCCGACATGGTGCCATTGCCACTTTCCGTCTTCAACTTCCGCCGCCATGACAGACTTCTCGCCCTTGGCGAGACCGTCGTCCTTGCCAAGTTTCACGCAGAACACCTCGCCTGTCGCACCGGGCTCCAGCTCGGCGCGGACGCGGACGCGAACCGAATACCTTGCGCTCGGATCGTATGCCACGTTGCCAAAGCCAAGCCTGAGCGTGTACACGTCCTGCGTGTTGTATGAAAGGTACGCCTTGCCGCCAAGCGCCGTAGGGTCGTCCACCGTCTTGCCCCAGTCTTCGTGGCATACAGTCAAGTCATCAAGGCCGACAATGGCGCGGTCGCAGCCGCTCTTCGGGCGATTGAAGTCCGCCAGCCTCCGCCAAGCCCCGTAGATGTTGCGCTTCTTCATCTGCTTCGGCAGTCCGAACACGCACTCGTGGCCGTCCTTCTCGAACTCGGCAATGCGCGCCTCCACGAAGGCCAGGTCTTCTTCAACGCCTTCCTGTCGGGCGAAATTCTCTGGGTGGCGCGTCACCCAGATGTACTTCGCCTTGGCGGCAACAGTGTCTAGCCGCATGGCAACAGGCGAAAGCTCGGCGCGCCGCAGGCGCTTGAGCGCCGCCGCGTCGCCAGAAATCGCCTGCTCCGCCTTCGCCCAGAGATCGCGTGACTTGGCGGAGAACTCCTTGGACGAAAACTCTCGATGAACATGCGCAAAGCATCCGAAGAAGTGATCAGGATGACGCACCGCCACATCCTGCACCATGTCGATATACTCCCGCACGAACGGCGCGGCCTTTCCAAAGCTGCCTGCCAGGTAACGGTCGATCAAACGATCCGCCGACAGGTCGGGGTTCCACATCCACTTTCCAACAAGGTAGGTCTTCAGGGCCGAGAACTCGGCGTTAAAACTAGGTCCGTCCGCAAAGATGAAGGCCGTCCTGTTGTCCCTGAAATACTTGAAGTTCTCCTGCATCACGTAGATGTTCGGCTGAGCCCCCATGAACCATCCGAAGTTCGTGACATAGTCCCAGATGTACAGTTTGTCCGTTATCGCCGCCCAGCCGTCCATGTCCTCCCTGAACTTTACGTTCCTCGGAGCCTTTCCCGTCCTGAGCGGATGGCCGAAATCGCATTCTATCGGACAGAGCGATATCACGACGTTCTTTCTCGGGCGCACGTATTTGGGCGCCTTGCGCGTGTGCATGTAGGCAAGCGTCTGCACGTACACGTTCGGGTGCTTCTTCTCGACCTCCTCCGCTATGGCGTTCACGAACCTTATGAGCGTACCCGCCTGGGACCCCTCGTAGTCGTCAACCGCCTTGCACTTCTCGCAAGTGCAGAAAAACCTCCAGTCGTTCGCCGACACCCCTACGAACTCGACGTGCGGCTCGGCGTCAAGCATCCGCAGAACTTCGGCGGTCGCAATCTTGAGCACATCGGGATTCGTCAGGCACAGCTGCGTGAAGCCGTCGCGTCGGACTCCGTTCACTTCGCTGAAATACTCGGGATGCGTCGCAAAGTACTTCTTCGGCGGGACAAGCGAAAGGAAGGTGTGCGCAGCAGAATTGCCCTTGGGAAACCAATACGAAGAGCCGCCGAGATGCTCCGGCATTTTCCGGCGCGGATCACCAGCGCCGTTGAACCGCAAGTACGCGGCCATCGCGGGATCTTTGTTGTATCTCGCCTCCCAGCCGGAAGGGGCGCGCATCTCCATTGCAGGCAGGTCAGTCCAGTCGAGGTCAGACGGAACAGACAGCGAATCCTGTCGTGGGTAGCTTGCGCAGTCCCATTCGTACCAGCCAGCCCCGCCGTACGTCTCAAGAAGTTCATAAACGCCGTATAACGTGCCGCGCATTTTCGATCCGACGATGTAGAGGTCGCCAGCCTTGACGACAAGCCTGTTCCCGTCCGTGCCAAGATCGCCTGTGCCACCAGGGTCACGACCAAGGTAAATAGCCTTTCCTCCCTTGAAATCTGCATCGGCGACAACCGGCAGATATACGCCCGTCAGCTTCTCCATGATGAATCGCAACTGCTTTGCCGCGTACTCCTGCGACGGCGACGGATCAGGCGGAAGCACTATGGAGCGGTCCGCCTTTTCGCCGCGCCGAGCAAGCGTCAGCACACGGACGCGCTGCGCATCCTCCGCATGTTGCAGAAGTGCGACATTGCGCATCATGCCGTGGTAGAAGTTGCCGACGTCCTTGTCTTCGATGTAGGCGTTCGCGCCGAGCGCCCAACCATCGATTGCGTAAAACGGATCGGCGCATTTCGCCGTCGCC
>JBGUVV010000017.1:0-2129 GCA_045220525.1 Kiritimatiellia bacterium | reverse complement strand
ACGAAGGCCGGCCTTATCTCCAGCGGAGTGGCGGCGGCGACGCCGCGCCGCGCCGCGCATCTCCGAAGAAGAAGGCGGCGGCCCCGGGCGAGCGCGAGCTCATGAGGGCGGATGTCCGCCATTCCGTTGCCGCATACGAGGACTGGCGGTTTACCGACACACCGGAGTTCGTCGTGATCGACGACCTGTCAGGCGGCTCGTCGTTTATCGCAGCGCTTACCAACGACCTGCCAGTCATGAGGGCGAAGTATGCGGAAGTCATGCCGACCGGCATGGACGTCGCAAGCGCACTCTGCTCCGCGAGAATCTATTCAAGCCGCAGCGAATATCTTGACGCGATGGAGGCAGAGGGCCTCACGAACATGGCATGGAGCGCGGCGTATTGGTGCCAGCAGAGGCGGGAGATCGTCGCCTGCAGGCCTCCGGCGTTCCTTGCCTCGTCTTCCGACGCGGAGCTTCTCAGGACCTTTCGCCACGAGGCGTTTCACCAATATCTTTCCTATGCCTCGTCGATGATGTCGGTTTCGCCTTGGCTCAACGAGGGATATGCGCAATATTTCGAGGAGGGGCCTTCCGTGTCGGAGCGCATTCCGTCGAGGGCCGACTGGGGCGCAGAGGACATGTCCCCCGACGATCTCAAGAGGGTCTCGGAGATGCTTCCCGCGATCCTGGCGATGGACTACCGCGAGTTCTACGCCGGCACCGACGAGGCGAGGCGCCTTAAATACCGCCTTGCGCTTTCCATTGCGGTTTTCATCGAGCATGGCGCGAGAAAAGTGCGGTTTGATCCGTTCAAGGATCTGAAGAGCCGCTATTTCAAGGCGCTTTTCGAGAACGGGGACATGCGCGAGGCGACTTCCGCCGCGTTTGGAACGGCCGACGGCCTAAAGCTATTTGTCGCGGAATGGCTGAAGTTCTGGAAGAATACGTAGGCCGCCTTGCGCCGAGTCCAACAGGGGCTCTGCACCTCGGGAACGTCCGCACGTTCATGATCGCCTGGCTGCGGGCGCGCAGCCTCGGCGGCAGGATACTCCTTCGCATGGAGGACCTCGACCATCCGCGCGACAAGCCTGGGGCGGCCGAGGGCGCAATCGAAGACCTTCGGTGGCTTGGCTTCGACTGGGACGGCTCGTGTGTGCAGTCGGAGCGCAGAAGCCACTACCGCGCCGCGCTGGAGAAACTTGGCGGGCTTGTCTATCCCTGCGTCTGCTCAAGGCGCGACGTGGAAGCCGCGCAGTCCGCCCCGCATGACGGCGACCAGCTTCGCTATCCAGGGACTTGCCGCGGCCGCTTCGCGTCGTGGGACGAGGCCCTTGCATGCAAAAGCGCCGCGAACGCGGGGCAGGGCTCTTCGTCGGCGCAGACGCCATGCTGGCGGTTTCGCGTCGAGCCGGGGACGGTAGTCGAGCTTGAAGACGTGTTCGCGGGAAGGTTTTCGCAGGACGTGTTCGCGTCTCTCGGCGACTTCCCGCTCGCCCGCGACCGCGATGGCGCTGGCTACACGCTCGCGTGCACTGTTGACGACGTCCTTTCCGGCGTCACGGAAGTCGTAAGAGGCGACGATCTCCTTGCGGCGACGCCAGCGCAGATCCTCGTTGCAAATGCCCTCGGGGCCAAGCCGCCGCGCTACTGCCATGTGCCGCTTGTCGTCGGGCGAGACGGGCGCAGGCTTGCCAAGCGTCATGGCGATACGCGCATATCTGCGCTGCGCGCAGCAGGGGCGAGGCCCGAGGAGATACTGGGGGCACTTGCCTTTTCCTGCGGCTGGGCGGAGCGCGGCGAGCGCGTTTCCCTCGCCAGTCTCGTCCCCCGCTTCGATCTTTCCTCCATCCCGCGCACGCCTTATGCAATTGACTTTGAGGTTCTCCAATATTTTGGAGTGAAAAGCACCTAACCTCGTTGCGCCTTCTGCGCTTAGAAGGCTATCTCCGTTGCATTGCCGCTCGCCCGGTAACGCCCGACCCGTTTTTCGACGGACCGTCGAAAAGTCTCCATCGCCCACTCCGGCGAACCTCCATGCCTCTCTGCTATTGACCACAGTTTCTCGGTGCGCGGCGGAACGAAGTTCAAATTCTGTTCAAGTTGGCGGCGATGCGGTTTCCACAAAACGCGGCGGAATATGGTATAAT
>JBGUVV010000016.1:0-4754 GCA_045220525.1 Kiritimatiellia bacterium | reverse complement strand
CCTGTCCGAAGGCGCGCGCGGGTTCATGTTGGCGGCAAGAAGCGCGTCGTAGCGGCTTTCAATCCTGCCCCAGCCAACACGTACCTGCGCGGCGGCGCCGGAGCCGTTTGCAAGCACCGTCCTGAAGCCGGGGTTGTCCCTCACCTCCGATCCCGAAAGCGAAAGCTTCGCCCTCGCCGTTTTCGCGGACGGCGGGATGAATACCCGCGACCTGGTGCGAACCGCCCTTCCAGCGACGTAGCGCGAGACATCAAGCCAGAGCATCCTGCACCGTGAGCCGTCCCCTTCGTATTCGGGCACTTTCAGGACCGTCTTGAGACCAGAAGACCTCGCCACCCTGAGAGTTCTGTCGTCGCGCGGATCTATGAGGCGCACGCGGAAGTCGCTGTCCGCCGAAACTTCGAGCAGCGAACCGGCAGGCGCGACAAGGTCGCGCTTTGCATCGCGCGGCATTACAGCATGGAAAAGAGGCTCGTCGTCCTTGACGGCGACTACATCTGAAACACCGCGAGTCTCCGCCCCCTCTGGCGCGAGGAACTTGACCTCGCCGGGAGCGAGGGCGACTTGGCTTTCATATCTCGCCTTTTTGCCAGTAAGGAGGTCAGTCGCCTCGCCGGGCGGAAACGCATTGGCGTCCCAAGAGACCGTCGCGCCGTTTTTGCAGTCGAGGTTCGCGACGACGAGCGACGGAGGAAGTCCGTGCGTCTTTCGAAGGACCGCGAGCGTGTTGCCGTCTCCGCGCGTCACGACGGAGAGCGAGGCGTTTCCCCTGAAGCTTGCGCACTTGGCGAGAAGGCCGTTCAGCTTCGATATGAGGCCCACCATGTTTTCGGAAGCCCCCCAGTTGAGGTCGTTGCGCCCATGGACGTCGATCTTCTCGCGGCAATACCATTCCACGCCGTTCGCAATTCCCCACGATCCCTGCCACGAAAGCAGCGCGGCAAGACTGACGCGCAGCCTTGCGTACACCTCGCCTCCCGTTGCAAGCCTGTTGTTGTCGTGGGTCTCCGCAAAGTGAACAAGCGTTCCGAACTTCTCGGACCTTGCTATCGCATCGGGAAGATAGCGTTCGAACTGCTCGCGGTCATACGTCTGGAACATCTCCGAATAGGCCCAGTCGAGCCCGGACTCGGCAAGCAGCCTGTCGGTCACGGAAATCTCGCCGCCAAGGCCTTCGAGGAGGAAGACGGTGTCGGGGTATTCCTCGCGCACCCTCGCGACGATATACGACCAAGTCTCGGCCGGGATCATGTACCCGGCGTCGCACCTAAAGCCGTCGACGCCTATCCTGCACCAGAAGAGGAAGACGTCTGCCATGTACGAGCGAAGCCCCGCATTGGAATAGTCGAGTTCGACGAGATCCGCCCACTTCACGCCCCACGCGCCCGGAGAGTGGAAGCGCCCGTCCTCCTCGCGGCAAAACCACTCTGGATGGTGCGTCTGGAGAGTGGAAGCCCAGCCCGTGTGGTTCGCGGGAAGGTCGATGAAAAAGAGCCCCTTCCTCGCGTGTACGGCGCCAATCAGCTCCTTGAACTGGCTCATCGGGGTCGCGAACTCGTCAAACTCTGCCATCGCCGGATCTACGCTCAGGAAGTCCGTCGCGGCGAACGGGCAGCCGTACTCGCCCATCACCGCGTAAGTCGTCGGCACGGGGAAAGGAGGCAGAGTCTGCACGATCCTAAAGCCCATCTCCCCCATGATGCAGTCGAGACGGCGAGCGACCTCGCGGAACGATCCGAACTGACGCGGGAACACGCAGTAGATTGAATTGTTTGCGCGCGTCTCTGCGCTTTCCACCTTGATGTGGAAGTTCGAGCCGAACGGCCATTCCGGCACGTTCGAGCCCTCTGGGAAGAAGCACGCCTTGCCTGAAAACACCCCCACCTCGTCAAGGCGTATGTCCGCCTCGAACACGCCGGGGGACGTCTCGCCGAGCGGGATGTCGGACCACGCCCTCGCAAGCGGCGTGAGACCCTTCTCCGTCTCGTCGATTATCTCCTCGCGGCGGATGGCGGCGTGCCCGAGATTCGTACGCAGGGCGGCCCTCCCGCGCCTCGCACCCTCGACGACAAGCTTGACGTGCACGACATCGCCGCGCCACCTGAGAAGGAAAGACCCCGGCTCCGGACTCTGGATCATTGCTCACACCCCCACTTACGCCGCAGAAATTCGAGAGCGGCCCTCAACTCGCCTTCGCCGACAGACTGGTTCGGCTCGAAAACAACGTGCCTCGCGCCTTCCGCAAGGCTCTTTAAAGACTCGAAATCAACTTTCCCCGCCCCTGGCGCGAGATGGTCGTCGTCGCCGAGCGAGTCGTTGACGTGCAACCCCGCCGGCGCAGGCGCGGCGACTGACTTCCACCCGTTTGCAATCCGGACGAAGTCGTGCCCCGTGTCGAACCAAGGCCTCACCCATTCGCCGCAAAGAGCCTCAACCTCCCATTCCGCCGGGAAGCCCTCAAGATACGGCAGGTTCTCGAGGCCAAGGACGACCCTGCAGTTTTCAAGTTCGGGAACGAGCGCGTCAAGCTCGCGCTTTGCGACATCGACCATCTTGGCACCGCGCTTCACGCGCCGCTTCATGTCGAAGCGGCGGAAAAGTCCGCGGCACATGACGCGCCCGAGGTGGAGGACGAGGCAGTCCGCCCCAATGTCCGCCGCGAACCGTATGTTCCTCGTTATCTGCAGATGGGCCATCTTGCGAGTCTCCTCGTCGAAGCTCGCAAGCTGATAGAGCTCTGGGTAGCCCTGAGGCGCCGAGAGCGGGACGGGGCAGAACGCATGGACGGACCCGACGGGGATCTCGCCAAGGCGACGACGGAAGCCCTCGACCTGCGCGGCCGTCGTGTGGAAGCCAAGCTCCAGCTCGTCGAATCCGAGGGAAATGGCCTTGTCGGCGATTTCCTCGCCTGTCTCAAGGGTCCTGTTGCACCAGTTTGTGGAAAGGGAGAATTTCACGGGAAAGAAAAAGAGTCTATCATGCACGAAATCACGGCGTCGTCGTTTATGGACTTCTCGCTGCGGCGGTAGGCCGCCTCCACGGCCTCGACGTTGCGGAAGGCGAGATGCCTCGGGATCATCCCCTCCACCATCATCTTGCGGGCGAAGGCCATAATAGTCCGGTAGAAGGCGCGCCGGACTACAGACGGGTCTTCAGACTCGTCCTTAAGGTCCCTCAGAACATCGGCAAGCGCCATGGCGTCCTTGGCGGCAAACGCCTCCGCCACCCGCTGCCTCTCCTCGCCCTCGAGAACGCCAGCCGGAAGGCGAAGGTCTATTCTCTGGCATCGCGAGACGATTGTCGGGATTATGGCGTCAGGCTGGTCGGTGAGGAGGAGATACATCGTCTTCGGCGTAGGCTCCTCGAGCGACTTCAAAAACGCATTCGCCGCCGCTATCTGCATGCGGTCTGCAAAGCTTATGACGCCGACCTTCCAGCCGCCGGAAAACGACGTAGCCGACATCGGTTCGATAATCGCGTCCCTCATGCCGGGCGACGGGTCGCTGTCGGTGCGCTCCACCTTGATGGTGCGGCTTTTCCCGCTCGGCTCAAGGCGGACTACGTCGGGATGGACTCCCGCCTCGATTTGGGGAAGCTCCTCCGGGAAGAGCTTAGAAAGGACGAGCGTGACAAGCTCCTCGCAATTGCCCTTAACATCTCCCGACACAAGATAACCGCCTGCGGCCCGTCCGTCGTCGATGGCGCGGCAGATCAACCTATACGCCTGATCGACTTCCATACCCTTTCCCAGACTTCGTCAACAGTTCCATTGGCATCGACTGGAACTATGCGCTCAGGCTCCTCGTCGGCAAGTTTGAGATACCCTTCGCGGATTCTTTCGTGGAACCCGTCGCCCGCGAGCTCTATGCGGTCTGGCGAGGTGTTGGTCTCGCTCTCGCGGCTGCGCATCCGCGACGCGGCGGCGCTCCTGTCGGCGAAAAGGAGAATCGTAAGGTCGGGCTTGACCCCTCCGCAGGCAAATGAGTCCACAATGCGGATGACGTCTATCGGGAGCCCCCTCCCGAAGCCCTGGTAGGCGATGGTAGAGTCGCTGAAGCGGTCGGAAATGACCCATGCGCCGCGCTCCAGGGCCGGCTTTATCACTTTCTCCACAAGCTGCGCGCGCGCGGCGAGGAAAAGAAGAAGCTCGCACCGGTCTGACGGCGCCTCGGAGTCGGGATCCTTGAGAAGCCGCCGCACCTCTTCCGAGATCCAGGTCCCCCCTGGCTCGCGCGTAAGCACGACCTCGCGACCCGTGGATTCCAGCGCGGCTTTCAGGCGCTCGGCCTGCGTTGACTTGCCGCAGCCTTCCCCTCCTTCAAAAGTTATGAACTTCCCGCTCGTCATCCTTGGCGCATATTATAGCAAAATCCCGGCTGGAACTGCTCTTAAATCTTCGACCGCTCGACGAACAAGCGCGCAGTCTCGGCGATCTTGTCCCATTCCCCTGCCGCGATCCACTCCTTGTTCGAGAGGTTCCCGCCGACGCCCGCGCCGACGCACCCTGTGCGCATGAAGTCAGCGACGTTGTCGGGCGTTATCCCCCCGACGGCAAGGAAAGGTATGTGCGCAAGCGGAGCGCGTATCGCCTTCACGTAACCCGGGCCGAGAGACCCCGCTGGGAATATCTTAACGAATCCCGCGCCCGCCTCCCAAGCCTCCACCGCCTCCGACGGCGTAAGCGCGCCGGGCATCGCGACGAGCCCGCGCCGCACGCACTCGCGTATGAGGTCCGTCTTCACGTTCGGCGTTAT
>JBGUVV010000015.1:0-5282 GCA_045220525.1 Kiritimatiellia bacterium | reverse complement strand
GGCAAGTGCGCCATCGGCTACATATCGAACGGAAAGGTGCTCGGCGTCTCGAAGCTCGCGCGCATCGTCGACATGTTCGCCCGCCGTCTGCAGATACAGGAGCGGCTGACGGAGGAAATCGCGGACGCGGTAATGTCGGAGACAGGCGCAGAGGGAGTGGGCGTCGTCATCAAGGCGAAGCATCTTTGCATGATGATGAGGGGCGTCGAGAAGCAGAATTCAGAAATGACTACGAGCGCGGTGCTCGGTTCCTTCAGGGCGGACGAGAAAGTCCGCCAGGAGTTCCTGTCTCTGATAGTGTAGCGGCGGCGCTTGTGATTGTCGGGTGAAGATGGTATAATCCAAAGAATAATGAAAAACAGCATTGCATTGGTTTCGGCTTTGATTGCGATGACGGCCGCGTTGGCCGCCAGCGCAGGCTCTTACGTGGAATGGGAGAACGTCGGCGAGGGCACTTACGTCGCCGGCAGAAGGTGCAGCGAGGGCTATCTCCAGGGGAAGGTGGTGCTCGTGTGCAGGGACGCAAAGATGGCGGGCAGGATGGAGGAGATATGGACGAGTTTCAAAACGAAGCAGTTCGTCCTCCTCGGCGCGTTCGAGGCGACGCCCGAGAAGGTGACGTATCCCGTCTATTCCGGGGCTTCGCTTGCGAACATCGCGACGGAGGCCCCGCTCTACGTCGTCGAGGAGACGGGGCGGATCCGCTACAAGGGCAAGGAAGAGCGCACAGCCACGGAGGCCGTGGTCTCCGCCCTTACCGACATGGAGTCTCCGAAGAACGTGGCGCAATGGCGCATGTTCCTCGACCACGAACTTGTCGCGCTGCCAGGGCGGGCGTATCTGCGCTTCCTGGAGTTCAAGAAGAAGCTCCCGAAGGACGCGAAGGAATACGAAGTCAAGTTTGCAGAGCTCTCGAAGACCGAGAACGTGAAGAAGCTCGCGGAGCTTGTCAAATTCGCAAGGGAGGCTAAGGACGTGAGGGCGTTCGACCCGAAAAAGGCCAAGTACCAGCAGTCCCGTTTCAAGAAAATGGTGGAGGGCGCCATCGCCAAGTATTCCCCTTTGAAGGAGTCCGAGGATTCACGCGTGAGGCAGGAGGCCAAGAACGCACTCGCCGACCTTAAATGGACCCTTGCAACGCTATGACAAAATTCAACTGCATAACAGAGATCCTCGAGCGCAACGCGGCGGAATGGCCGGACGACGTTGCGCTTGTCGAGATTAACCCGCAGGAGCTTGAGTCGCGCCATGCGACATGGCGCGAGTATTCCCTGATCGAGCCGTCTGCGGCAGAGGCTTTCCGCAGCGAGATGACGTGGCGGGAGTTCGACGAGAAGGCGAACAGGTTCGCCGCGCTTCTCCTGTCCCGCGGCTATCGCAGGGGCGACAAGGTGGCGATACTGCTCATGAACTGCCTTGAGTGGCTGCCGATCTACTTCGGCGTCCTGAAGGCGGGGTGCATGGCCGTTCCCCTGAACTTCAGGTACACGGCAGACGAGATAAAGTACTGCCTGGACCTCTCCGACGCGTCAGCGCTCGTGTTCGGGCCGGAGTTCACGGGCCGCGTAGAGCAGATCGCAGACGGCATACCGAAGGTGAAGGACCTTTTCTACGTAGGCGACGACTGCCCGTCGTTCGCGTCTCCCTATCGCGCCCTCATCGCGGAGGCGACGCCTGTCGCGTCTGGCGCGAAGATGTCGCTTGAGGACGACGCGGCGATATACTTCTCGTCGGGGACAACAGGCTTCCCGAAGGCAATCGTCCTCCAGCACAGGTGCCTCGTCCACAGCTGCATCGTGGAGCAGGCGCACCACGGCCAGACGAGGGCCGACACGTTCCTCTGCATACCGCCTCTCTACCATACGGGCGCGAAGATGCACTGGTTCGGCTCGCTCCTCTCCGGCGGTCGCGCCGTTCTTCTCAAGGGCATAAAGCCCGAGTGGATCCTAAGGGCGGTAAGCGAGGAGAAGTGCACGATAGTCTGGCTGCTCGTTCCATGGGCGCAGGACATTCTCGACGCAATAGACCGCGGCGACGTGAAGCTTTCCGACTACAGCCTCGCGCAGTGGCGGCTCATGCACATAGGCGCGCAGCCCGTTCCGCCATCTCTCGTGAAGCGCTGGCGCACCGTCTTCCCCGGCCACGACTACGACACGAACTACGGGCTTTCCGAGTCGACCGGCCCGGGGGCGGTGCATCTCGGGGTCGAGAACGTGGACCACGTCGGTGCAATCGGAGTCGCAGGCTTTGGCTGGGAGACGAAGATCGTCGGGAAGGACGGCGTCACGCCGGTGAAGCCGGGCGAAGTCGGCGAGCTTGCGCTCAAGGGGCCTGGCGTCATGCGCGAATACTACAGGAACCCGAAGGCGACTGCCGAGATAATGAAGGAGCCGGGCTGGCTCCTCACCGGCGACATGGCGGAGGAGCGCGACGGCTTCATCTACCTTGTCGACCGCGCTAAGGACGTCATTATCACCGGTGGCGAGAACCTATACCCCGTGCAGATCGAGGACTTCCTGCGCGCGCATCCAGCGGTGAAGGACGTGGCCGTCATAGGGCTTCCCGACCCTCGCCTTGGCGAAATCGCGGCCGCCATAGTGTCCGTGAAGGACGGGTGTTCGCTTTCCGAGGAGGAAGTTTCTGAATTCTGCAAGGGCCTTCCACGCTACAAGAGGCCCCGCAGGGTGATATTCTCGGATGTCCCGCGCAACCCGACCGGCAAGATAGAAAAGCCGAAGCTCCGCAAGATGTATGGCGCCGACGCGCTTGTCGCCCAGCAGAACGGCATGGAGCCGCAGTCGGTATGAAGGACCATTTGGAGGCATAGATGGCAAGGGAGTATGGAGACGCGAGCATAAAGACGCTCGACCCCGTCACGCACATAAGGATGCGCCCCGGGATGTACGTCGGCGAGCCAGGCACGGGCGCGATGTACCACGACTGCATCTACATCCTGATGAAGGAGGTCATCGACAACGCAATCGACGAGTTCGGCCAGGGCTTCGGCAAGAAGATAGAAGTCACGGTCAACTACGATTCCGGCGAAGTGTCGGTGCGCGACTACGGGCGCGGGATCCCGCTTGGCAAGGTCGTCGACTGCGTGAGCCAGATGAACACCGGCGGCAAGTACGACAACGAGAACTACCAGTTCTCAGCCGGCATGAACGGCGTAGGCACGAAGGCGGTAAACGCGCTTTCGGAGTTCTTCGAGGTGCGCTCTTTCCGCGAGGGCGAGTTTTCCGAGGCCTACTTCGAGGAAGGGCGGCTCAAGACGAAGAAGCGCGGCAAGCAGAAGACGGCCGAGCGCGACGGGACGTTCATCCGCTACAAGCCCGACGTAAAGGTATTGAAGCACTTCAAGGTGCGCGAGGAGCACGTCCTTCGCCGCATGAAGATGTACTGCTACGTGAATGCAGGGCTTACGATCGTCCTGAACGGGCAGGAGATATGCTCGGACCGGGGACTCGCCGACCTTATCGCCGACGAGGTGCAGTTCGAGAAGCTCTACCAGCCGATCCACGTCAAGTCCAAGAACCTCGAGATCATCTTCACGCACACGAATCGCTTTGGCGAGGAATACCACACCTTCGTGAACGGCCAGTACACGACAGACGGCGGTACGCATCTGACGGCGTTCAAGGAGGCGCTCACGAAGGCCCTGAACGAATACGACTCGAAGAAGAAGTTCGACGGCGACGATATCCGCGACGGCATCATCGGCGCGGTCTCGGTGAGGATCATGAACCCGGTCTTCGAGGGGCAGACGAAGATCAAGTTCGTGATGAACGACATCCGCGCCGACCTCGTAGCCGAGATGAAGAAGGCGATCGAGGCCGAGCTCCACCGCTCGCCGTCCGAGACCGAGAAGCTCATCGCGAAGATCGAGGAGACGGGGAAGATACGCTCCCAGCTCAACACGATCAAGAAGCAGGCGAGGGAGCGTTCGCAGGCGGTGTCGGTGCGAGTCCCGCAACTCAAGGACTGCAAGAACCACCTGAAGCTCGACAAGGTCAACAAGAAGACGGGCAAGGCCGAGGGCGAGGACACGATGATCTTCCTCACGGAGGGCCAGTCCGCGGGCGGCACCCTCGGCGGAGCGCGCGACGCGATGAACCAGGCGGTCTTCTTCCTGCGCGGCAAGTGCCTCAACACGTGCGGGCTCGCAAAGGACGTCCTCTACAAGAACGAGGAGTTCTTCAACCTCATAAAGACGCTCGACGTTGAGGAGACTCTCGAGCACCTGCGCTACGGCAAGATCATCTTCGCGACGGATGCCGATGTGGACGGGCTCCACATCCGCATGCTCCTCACGACGTTCTTCATGCGTTTCTACCGTCAGCTCATCCTCGACGGGCGCGTGTTCATCCTCGAGACGCCGCTCTTTCGCGTGCGCAACAAGAAGGAGCACTACTTCTGCTACACCGACGAGGAGCGCGAGGCCGCCATCAAGAAGTGCGGGCGCGGTTGCGAGATCACTCGCTTCAAGGGCCTCGGCGAGATCGACAAGGAGGACTTCAAGGGCTTCATCGGCGAGGACATGCGCCTGACGCCGGTGACGTGCTCCGACGACTCCGACGTGGAGAAGACGATCAAGTTCTACATGGGTGCGAACACCCCCGAGCGCAAGGACTACATCATGGACTCGCTCGTCTGCGACTCCAGCGAGTTTTAGAGACAAGACAATGGCCAAGAAAGACAAAGACAACCTTCCGCCCAGCCTGTTCGACAACCTCGACCTGTTTTCGGCGGCGAAGCAGCAGGAGGCGGAGACCAAGGAAGCGGAGCCGAAGAAGGCGAAGGGCTCTGCAAAGGGCGCGCCGCCCCCGCCTCCCGCACCGAAGCCCGGGCTTACTGGCACGGGCCCGATGCAGCAGCTATACGACTTCAATTTCCGCCAGTACTCTGCATACGTCATCTGCTCGCGCGCGATTCCCGCAGTCGAAGACGGGCTCAAGCCCGTGCAGCGCCGCATTATGCATGCCCTCTACGAGCAGGACGACGGCAGATACACGAAGGTCGCAAACATCGTCGGCCAGACGATGCAGTACCACCCCCACGGCGACGCGTCGATAGGCGACGCAATCGTGGTCTTGGCGAACAAGCTCTGGGGGAAGGGCAAGGGATACCTCATCGACGGACAGGGAAACTTCGGTTCGCTTCTGACGGGCATGCCGCACGCAGCGGTCCGTTACATCGAGTGCCGCCTTACCGAGCTTGCGAAGAGGGAGGTCTTCAACCGCAAGACTACGAAGTACGTCCCCAACTACGACGGCCGCAAGGAA
>JBGUVV010000014.1:0-4907 GCA_045220525.1 Kiritimatiellia bacterium | reverse complement strand
GGGGTCATGGACGGGCTCGCCCTCCCTGGCAAGCTCCGCGACTGCTCGGAGAGGGATCCTGCGAAGACCGAGCTCTATCTCGTCGAGGGCGATTCCGCCGGCGGCTCTGCCTGCAAGGGGCGCAACCGCGCTACGCAGGCGATCCTGCCCTTGAGGGGCAAGGTCCTGAACGTCGAAAAGGCTCGCATCGACAGGATGCTCGCTAACGCCGAGATACGCACGATGATAACGGCGATAGGCTGCGGCTTCGGCGAGGAGTGGGACGTCTCGAAGGCGCGCTACCACAAGATCGTGATAATGACCGATGCCGACGTCGATGGCGCCCACATCCGCACTCTTCTCCTGACATTCTTCTACCGCAAGATGCCGGAGCTCATCGAAAGGGGCTACGTCTATCTCGCCCAGCCGCCGCTCTACAAGGTCGAGCGCAGGAAGAAGAGCGAATACGTCCTCACCGACGGCGAGCTTACCGAAAAGCTGCTTACGCTCGGCCTTGACGACTTCGACGTCAAAGGCAAGGACGGCCAGCCGATGGACAAGGAGAAGGCCCGCGAGCTACTTGTCCTCCTTGCCGAGATAGAGGAGACTTCACGCATGGTGGCCGAGAGGGGCTTCAATCCCGCCGCGCTCCTTGCGGACCAGGCGGCGCAGGGATCTGGCGCGTCGATGCTCAAGAAGCAGTTCTCCGCGCTTTCAGGATTCGGCTACGAGCCGTCCGACTGGTTTGGCACTGATTCAGGGGCAGCCAGCGGGCCTCTCGTAAAGCTCCTCGACGACGTGCGCAGCCATGGCAAGCAGGGCCTTTCGGTGATCCGCTTCAAGGGCCTTGGCGAGATGGACGCCTCCGAGCTCTACGACACGACGATGAACCCCGATAAGCGCCGCATGCTGCGCGTCAAGCTTGAGGACGCCGTCAAGGCCGACCAGATGTTCTCGCTCCTCATGGGCGACGAGGTTGAGCCGCGCCGCAAGTTCATCGAAGACAACGCGCTCAACGTGCGCAACCTCGACTTCTGACGGTCTCTGCGATGCACGCGTCGCTCTCAGACATCGTGGCGGACGTCGCCGCAAACTCGATCGAGGCCGGTGCCGCCCATGTGCGCGTCGAAATCGTCGAGGACGGCGGCCTTGTCAGGCTCACCGTCGTGGACGACGGCAAGGGCATGGACGCCGAGACGCGCGAAAGGGCGTTCAATCCGTTCTACACCGAGCCTGGGAAGCACGACAAGCGCAAGATCGGGATGGGCCTTCCGTTCGTGAAGCAGACTTGCGACGCCTGCGGAGGGGAAGTCTCTCTCGAAAGCGAGAAGGGGCGCGGCACCACGCTCGTCTGCACCTTCAAGGCCGACAGCATAGACCTTCCGCCGATGGGGAGCCTCCCTGGCGCGGCAATGTCGCTGTTTAACTTCCCGGGCGACTTCGAGCTTGTCTTCGAGCATCGCCGCGGAGACGACGGATATTCTGTCTCGCGCCTTGAGCTGCGCGATGCATGCGGCGGGTTCGACACTGTTGACGGCCTCTCGCTGGCGCGGGAGTTCCTTGAAAGCCAGGAATCTTCACTCGGCGGAGGCGCTGAGCAGTGAAGCGGGCTTTCGACCTCCTTTTCGTTGTGATCTTTTCGCCCGTCATAGCGGCAGCCGCTGCGGTTGTGGCAGTCGCCGTCAGGATCGTCATGGGAAGGGGCGTCATCTTCGCGCAGGAGCGCGCGGGGCTCGGCGGGCGCGCGTTTACGCTCTACAAGTTCAGGACGATGCTCCCAGGCGACGGGCCTGACGGAGAAAGGCTCACGAGATTCGGCCGTTTTCTCCGCGCAACTTCGCTCGACGAGCTCCCGGAGTTCTGGAACGTCGTCCGCGGCGAAATGTCGATTGTTGGTCCAAGGCCGCTGCCCGTTAGGTATCTCACGCGCTATTCCGCTTTTGAGGCGCGTCGCCACGAAGTCCCGCCGGGCATCACGGGCTGGGCGCAGATACATGGCCGCAATGCCCTTGACTGGGCGACTAAGTTCCGCTACGACGTGGAATACGTGGATCGCCATTCGCTTCTCCTCGACTTGCGGATAATCGCGGCAACTGTCGTTCAGGTCGTAATGCCAAGCCACATCTCGCATGACGGGGAGGCGACCATGTCTGAGTTTACGGGGAAGGAGGCGCAATGACGTTGCCGACAATTCTCGCGCTTGCAGTTTCGCTTGTCGCTCAGTTCGACCGCGAAGAGCCGGGAACAGAGTATTCTGGAATTTCGTGGGTGCCTGGAACCGACAGGTATTGGGTCGTCGATGACGGAGAAGACTGCGCGGTGGAGCTGAAGATGGCCTTTGGCGGAACGTCGGCGCCGACTTGCGCTGTCGTCCGCACTGTCGCGCTCGAAGGCCGAAAGGACGCGGAGGGGTGCGCGTACGACTCTCTCACGGGCGATTTGTGGGTTTCCGACGAGAAGGACAGCTCCGTTCGCGCGTTCGACCTTTCCACGGGGCGCGAAAAGGCGAAGGTCGAGTTGCCTGCGATCTATGCCAAATGCAGAAGGAACAGGTCCTTGGAGGGCCTTTCCATCTCTCCAGACGGCCTTGAAATGTGGGTTTCCAACGAAGAGGCGATGAAGGGCGACGACGGCTTTGTGAGGATCACTTGTCTTAAGAGGACGGACGGCAAGTCCCCATGGAAGACGGAAAAGACCGTTAGATACAAGCCAGATCCCGTAGTCGGCGAGAAGTTCCTCGGAAAGCATGCATATTCCGGTGTGAGCGGCCTCGTGGCCCTTGGCAGGGGGCGGCTTCTCGTCCTTGAAAGGGAATGCAGCGTCAAGGAAGGGGGATTCTTCCCAAGCTGCCGCGCAAGGCTCTACGAACTTGGCGGCGACACGGGCTCGAAGACGCTCGTCTGGGAGGCCAATACCGAGCTTGCCAACTACGAAGGTATTTGCCTCGGCCCTGAACTCAAGAAGGGCTGTCGTTCTCTTGTTCTCGTTTCTGACGCAGGAAACTCCGCAGACGAGAAGATAGCAGTTCTTGCCGTCCAGTAACGCCCGACCCGTAACGAGGCTTGAAGTGGGATAAGTTGCAGAAAGCGCGACATAACCCGCGAAAAATGAAGCCAGAATGGGGTCTCACCCCAATTTTCATCACTGCCCTCTAGAGAGTGGCGGGGGGTGGGGGGCGCGTGTAGTGCCGCCTGATGCTGGTGCTGCTGGAGAGGTGCGGGGTGGGAGGGGCGCAAGTGGCCGCCTGATGGAATGGTTGTGGGGGCGCGTTTTACAACGGTTTCGCGGGATGTGTTCCCAAAAAACTTAAAAAGGGGCGGTTTGTGAGGTCTGCCCCTAAAATTGGAAAACAGGTGAAATGCTGAGACATTTCCGATCACTGTTGACGTGGTGCGGAACGATATGATATAATTAGAGTAAACAAATGAAGAACTAGAAGAACATCATTCGGTTGGTAAAATGGCCTTGATGGGATATAAGACATGCTTGGAGCAGTTTGGATCGCCGTATCAGATTGATAAGGCGATAGCGGACGGACGTCTTTTCAAGATGGTTCCGGGCGTTTACTCGGATAGCGGCTCGGAATCCGAGATTGAGGTTCTTCAGTGCCGTTATCCAGAATCCGTCGTGACGTTGGGAACCGCGTATTACTATTACGACTTGACGGATGTCGTTCCTGAAACATACGACTTCCTGACGGCCCGAAACGCCCGACGAATTCAGGACGAGCGGATTCGTCAGTATTACATTCCGGCGGAGATGCTGAAGGTCGGGATGGTTGTCCGAACTTTCAATGGCGAGCATATTAGGACGTATGACCTTGAACGTCTTGTCATCGAGACGGCTCGGATGAAGTGCAGTCTGCCGCCTGATTTGTACAAGGAGGTCATATTGGCTTTTCGCAAGCGGTCAGACGATATTGTGCCGTCGAAGATCGTAGAGTATCTGGATCGTTTTCCAAAGCGGGATCGGATAGAACGCATAATTGACGAGGAGGTCTTCTGATGAAGACATTGAAGGAGCAGATTGCCGAGTTGCGGGCTGTCGGTTACAAGGCACTTCCCGCGCAGGCGAAGGTTGCGCACGATGCGGTACTTCTTGCAATGCATCGGAGTGGTTTCAAGTTGAAAAGCGCAATAAAGGGTGGTGTTGTTATGAGCAGCATCACAGGCGACATCCGTCGCGCAACTATGGACATGGACATAGACTTTGTCCATCACTCGATTAGCATTCGGTCAATTGAGCGCTTTGTGCGTGGACTGAACCGCGCCATTCCTGAACTTGAGATAGGCATTGTCGGGGATATAACCGATCTGAAACATGAAGACTATCGTGGCAAGCGGGTTTATGTTTCGGTCAAGGATGATTCGTTACATCTTCCTCTCAGGACAAAGATTGACATCGGCGTACATACGCATGATGAGATGACCCAGGTTGAATACGGCTTCGATGTCGTGACTGCACCGGAAAAGGCAGAACTACAGGCGAATTCGAACGAGCAGATGTTTGTCGAGAAACTTGCTAGCTTGCTGAGGCATGGCGCATTGTCTAACCGCCCGAAGGACATTTTTGATATGTACTATTTGTCTTCGCGGGTGAGATTGAAAGTGGTGCGGCGGTATGTGTCGATGCTTGTCTATTCAAGTAGGCGTTGTCCGATAGCGGATAAGCGCGGAATGGTCGACTCGCTTAGGAGAACGTTTGGTTCGGCGCGTTATATGCGAAAGCTTGCATCTGCACGAATCAACTGGTTGGGCGTTTTACCGCGAGTTGCGACGGCGGCAATTTTGAGGATTGCCGAATCTCTATAATGTTTTTATTTCTGTCCAGATTTTATAATCTGGCGGTTGCATTTGCTGTTGCTGCCGAACGTTCCATTGACACGATCATATATACGCTGATGCCCGCATTGCCTGAAAACCGCGAGC
>JBGUVV010000013.1:0-3362 GCA_045220525.1 Kiritimatiellia bacterium | reverse complement strand
CCGCAAGAGATGCGGCTACTGCGGCTACAATGATCCTCTTCATTTTTCACCCTCCTTGTCAGCGGCAGAACAGAAGCCAGTCGGCGGAAAGGAGCCCGCACGAACCGTCCGGGCCATCGACCGACCGCCAGATGCGGACCTTGCCCCAATTGCCTGCGGCTGGATCGCCGAGCATCGGACGAGCCGACGTGCTAACCGCGATCTCCAGCAAGCCCGTCTTGCCAACGCACTCCGCCGGCAACTCCCACTCAAACGGCGCCCATGCGCGGACGCCGAGATCGCGTCCGGCGAAGGAGACGCGCGTGGCCCGCCCTCCCGTCGAGACGCGCAGGCGCGAATGGGCCTCGGCGGGCGCCACTACCTTCGCCGACCATGTTGCAGTTCCCGTAAAGTCGCCAAGTCCGATTTCCGCAAGCGACCCAAGCTTGACCGGCTTGTGCATGCGCGGCGCAAGGACTCCATTGAAGACGGCAAAGTCGCCAGCCACAAACAGCGCGGGCAAGAAAAAGTTCTGGTCCGCCTCGCCAGACGCGATCCTGAAGCCGTGCGAGCCAGCCGCAAGCTCGAACGGCCTCGTCTGACGGTAGAGGGCGTCGTAGCCAGGCCGCAGCGACGTGCAAGGCTCTGCCGGCTCGACCTTCAAGCCATCCATCTCGAATGCATAAGGCTCTGCAATGTGACGCATGACTTCAACCCCGTCGGGCGGCTGCTCGTTGAGCCCAATGGGACGGCCTGACGACGTCACGGCGTAGCTCATGGCGCACTCGCGCGTCACGAGGCGGACGTCTTTCAGCGTTTCCGCAACCGTGATCAAGCCCCTCTTCGTTTCGTCAAAGTTGACGCGGCGAACGTTAGGAGCGCTTAGCGAAAGCTCCCAGTCAACGTCGGCGAGCGACCGAGCAGACGCAGGAACAGCAGATGGCGGAGGCAAATCTCCTGCAGGGAACCTCGCAACGCCACGCCCCGGCAGCTCAAACACCGTCCGCTTGCCTTTGCGCTCGGCGACAAGGGTCCGCATCGTGAACGGCTGCAAGTTGAGAACAGCCGCCGAACCGTCCGTGAAAACACGCACAAGTAGATTTGTCGCAAACTCGCCATCCCGCTCGAAGACGGAAAATGCAGTCGGCAAATGTTCGCGGCATAGCGCAAGGACGCCCGACGCGCTCAGATCGGCCTTGCCTGTTCGCTCTTCCACGACAGTTCCGTCCTCACGGCACGAAAACACAAGCGGCAAATTCGTGGGCTCGTCTTCGTCAACAAGCCGACAGGTGAACTGGCTCGCTTCAAGGGATCTCAGGAGCCCGAAGAAGCCTTTATGCAGACTGCCGTAGCCGCCGTCCTCTTCCGGATGCCGAAACGCCCGGCGGGCCGCCGCGCGGCTCGGGTAACGCACCGCGACCTCGCGCTCCGCCACGGACTTCCTCGCCCATTCCGCTGCGACGCGGGCCTCGTCGGCAAGCAGATGTGCATAACGCTCGTACCATGGGTGTATCTGCCCAGTCGGCGAAAGGTAGCCTCGCTTCTCGACAAGCCCGCGCATGTCCATTGCGTCCATGCAGGTGACGTAGTGGTCGATGCCGTGAAACGCGCAAAGCCACATGACGAAACGCAGAGTTGCCGGAACATGCGTCGGGGGACCGCAGGCGAAGAGCTCCGCAAGACCGCCGTTTCCCCTGTGCAAAATCGCCTGCCGCGCCAGATTGTAAGTCACCCATTCAATCGGCGGATCGGCCGCCGGATCCGAATCGATGGCCGTATAGACCTCGTCAATGCCGGGCAAGGACTCTCCGCGCAGGCAGCGGATCGGATTTCCGTTGTAGAGAACCGATCCGTAGATGAAGTTCTCGCATATCGTGTGACCTGTAAGCAGTATTCCATGTCTGTCGCACCACTCGCGAATCTGGTCGAAGTAGGCTGAGCGAAAGCGCTTGCCCATGAGATCGAGATAGACGGCCCACACGTCGCCCTTCTTCGTGGTTAGCCACTCTTCTACGTCGTTCTTGAAGGCACGCCCGGTCGCGGCAAGGTACTCGTCTTCCAGCCCGGAATACTTGCGGAAGGAAACAAGCGGCTTGCCGTCTGGGAAGGAAACGCGAACCGGATGCCCCGGCTCGTCGGTGAATATGCCGAGAATCGTCTTGTTGGCAAACCACTGGGCAAGGCGCTTCGCATAGACCTCGTGAGTAAGCTCGATGAACCGCTTCACGGCGGCTGGCTCGCACACGTTCACCCATCCGGCCGGGGCGAGCGCGCTCGTCCAGCGGAAGGAGCCGTCAGGGTTTCGGAAGACGCCATATTCTGCATATCGCCACGCGTCGTTCTCATTCGGAACTCGCCCCTTGCACGTTCCGCTCGGCCAGTTGTACTCGTCGTAAAGCCACACCTTCATGCCGCGCTTCTCGGCCTCGTCGCAAAGCCATTCGCAAACAGTCAGCCACTCGCCGCCCATGTACTCCAGCTCGAGCCCGCTTCGCGCGTAAATTAGGAACGAGTCTATGCACTGCCTGTCAAAGGACGCAACCTTTGCGCGGGCCTCCGCCTCGGTCGGCCTGCCCGTGACGGCGAGGAACGGAATCATGCCGTCGCCGCGCACAGGGCACTCGCCCGCCGCTGACACGGCAGTCGGCAAGGATATGCAGCCGGCTGCCGTTAGGATCGCCGCGAAGGTGCGCGTGTGCATTACGGCTAACGATAGATAAGCATTAGTCCCTTGGCCTTGAAATTGGCGAAGATGGTTGTCGTTCCATCGCCGTTGTCCACCGAAGACAAAACGCCCGAGCGAGTGCCTCCAGCCAACGCCATGCGCGGCTTGAGCTTGGCCTTCATTGCTTCCGCGTCGCCGGACGCCACCGTGCAAATCGGCGCGACAACGCCGTAATTGTAATCATCTGCATTGCCGCCTTCGAACATGACCGTAAGCTGCCCGTCATGCGACAGGGAGGATTTGGCGTCAGTGAAGACAAAGCCCCTGCTCTGCATCGCGGCATCGGCAGGATGCAGATCGAGCCTGAGCGACGTCCCGGCTGCAAAGTCGAGCGCCGCGCCGTCAAGAGCCTTGGCGTTTGCGGCCTTGAGCGCGCCCGCCTTCACCATGACGACGTTGTAGCCTTCCGTCGGAGCCGTGGCGTCGCCAGGGTCGCTGTTCCGGCCGAAGCGGAGCGGACCGCCGAGCGACAGGACGCCGCCGCCGGTCTTGCGCAGCGTTCCGTCAAGCGTAATCGGCGCGGAAAGGGAGGCCACCATGCCCTCGTCGACGTTCAGGCAGCCGTTCGTCTCGATCAGGAAGCCGCGCGTTGATTCCGCGAACGTCGTCGTGTTCGTCACCCGCAGCTCGGAATAGTTGTGCAGCTTCAGCGAATCGT
>JBGUVV010000012.1:0-11048 GCA_045220525.1 Kiritimatiellia bacterium | reverse complement strand
CGCCTCGCACGCCTTTGGACTGTGCATGAGAAGCCTCTGGTTCACGACGAGGTCAAGCTCGTCGGCGCCGGATTCAAGCGCATCCATCGCCTCGAAGCACTTCGCCCTGTTGGTGTTCGCGCCGAGCGGGAAGCCTATGACCGTGCAGGTCTTGACCGAAGAGCCGAAAAGAAGTCGCGAGGCGAGCGTCACCTCTGCGGGGTTCACGCACACGGACGCAAAGGAATATAGCTTCGCCTCCTCGCAAAGCCGCGTGATTGCCGCCTTGTCCCCGGCAGGCTTGAGAAACGTGTGGTCGATGAGAGAGGCTATCCTCACTGCGCGGCCTCCGCAGGAAGAATCCTTACGCGCCGCCCCTCTATCTTGCAACGCCCAGAGGCAATGAGCCCAAGCGCCTCGGGGAAAGCGACATGCTCCTCGACCTGGATACGGGCGTGAAGCGTCTCGGGAGTGTCGTCCTCCATCACGGGGACGGCCTTCTGCACGATGATGGGCCCGGTGTCCGTTCCGGCATCGACGAAATGGACCGTAACGCCCGCCACCTTGCAGCCGTAGTCGAGGGCCTGAGTCCAGCCATGCACGCCAGGAAACGCGGGCAGGAGAGCCGGGTGGATGTTTACGACGCGGTTCGGGAACGCCGCGAGAAGCCCGGGCTTTACAATGCGCATGAAACCAGCGAGAACGACTGTATCCACCCCGGCTTCCCTGAGGATCTCTATGCAGCGCTCTTCCGCCGCCCCCTCAAGTTTCGTCTTCCACGGCGAGCAGTCGAGGTGGCGCGCATCTATGCCGCGCTTCCTCGCCCTTTCGAGGATAAACGCGTCGGGGACGTCGGAAAGGACGATTCGTATCTCCGCGTCGAGAGACCCAGAATCTATCGCCTCCATTATCGACTGCATGTTGGATCCAGATCCTGATCCGAGAACTCCCAAATGCAACTTCGCCATAGTAGTTAGGTAGTTAGGTGGTTGGGTAGTTAGGTGGTTTGTTTAGACAAGGAAGTCATCGAGCGTCTTCATGCCAGGAATCCGCTCAAGTTCGTATGAAACCCCGAAGCGCCGCTCGGCTTCCATCACAAGCTTCAGGTGGGCGACAGAATCCCACTGAGGAATCGAGCCGTAGGACGTGTCTCCCCGAAGAGCCGCCCTTTCCACGCCAAAAAACCCCGCCGCAAACGCGAGAAAAGCCTCGCGGTAGAGGTCGCGGGCCGTTTTCAATGCGGAAAACTTCTCAATCGTGAGAGGCGCGCCCCAGTCGTTTTCGAGAAGGACGAGGAGCCCGAATGCCTTCAGCGAGCACCACCCGTCCATTGCGCGAAAATCGGCGTCGGGGGAGATCTCGTCAACCTCCAGGACTCCGCATACCGCTCTATAGAAGAGATTCACCGGAAGAACTCAGGGCCCTCAGATGCTCTTGCGGTCGCACAGGGCGGAGACGAAGAGCGCCTTTATGGTGTGCATCCTGTTCTCGCTCTCGTCGAACACCTTGGAATACTTCGACTCGAAGACTTCGTCCGTGACCTCAAGCGCGCCGCACTCCTTCGTGACCTCGGTGTTGAAGTCGTGGAACGCGGGGAGGCAGTGCAGGAATATGAGCTTGCCGTCCAAGTTGCCAGTCGCGCGCATGAGATCCATGTTTATCTGGTACGGGCGCAAAAGCGCGATCCGCTCGGCCGTCTTCGCCTCTTCGCCCATCGAGACCCAGACGTCGGTGTAGAGGACGTTCGCCCCCTTCACGCCCTCCGCAGGATTCTCGAAAACGCGTATGTCGGAGCCGTTGCGCTTCGCGACGGCCTCCGCCTCGGCAAGGACCTTCTCGTCAGGACGGAGCGCCCCCGGGCAGCAGCAGACGTAGCGGACGCCGCACTTTGCGCAGCCCATCATGAGGGAGTTGGCGACGTTGTTCCTGCCGTCGCCGACGTAAGCGACGCAAATGTTCTGGTCGAGGGAGCCGAAGCTCTCCCGCACGGTGAGGAGGTCCGCGAAGATCTGCGTCGGGTGGTAATCGTCGGTAAGGCCGTTCCAGACGGGGACGCCGGAGTGCCGCGCAAGCTCCTCGCAGTCCTCCTGGCGGAAGCCGCGGAAGAGTATGCCGTCGTATATGCGGCCGAGCACGCGGGCGGTGTCCTTCACCGACTCCTTCTTGCCGAAGTGGATGTCGGGGCGAGTCAGGTACTCGCCGTTGCCGCCTTCGTCGCGCACCGCTATGAGGGCGGAGTTGCGCGTGCGGGTGGAGCTCTTCTCGAATATGAGCGCGACGTTCTTCCTGTGCAGGAGGTCGCCGCGCACCCCTGCGGCGCGACGCGCCTTCAGCTGCGCGGAAAGGTCGATGAGGTTCTTCATCTCGTCGTCGGTGAACGACGCAAGGCGCATCATCGAGCGCCCCTTCAGGGAATCCATCCAGTCTAGCATCTTCAATAGACCTTTATGTATGTTTCGGAACGCAGGCGCTCGATCCACGCTTTGTATGCGCGCTCGGCCTCGGCCGCCTTCACGTTCTCCTCTATGCTGTCGTATGCCTCCGAGAACGTCGGAACCCTCATGGGCTCTTCCGCATCCTTGCGTATGAGGAAGCTCCATCCGTCGATCTCGATCCAGTGACTCAAGGTCCCCCTCGGCATCTTCGCTATCTCCTCGCATATCTCCGGCTTGAAGACCTCTTCCGGTATTATGTCGCGCCAGACCCCGCCCTCGGCAGCGCGGCTGTCGGCGCTGTACCTCTTCGCGATCTCGGAAAGGTCGTTGGTGCGTATCGCGGCCGACACCTCGTCGCGCTTTGCGGCGTCTTCCGGCTTGAGGAGGACTACCGTCACCGTGACCCTGGCCTTGACCGCATAGCGCTCGGGATGCTCGTTGAACTCCTTGCGCATCGCGGCGGGAGAGGCCGTGACGTTCTTGTCTATGACGTTCCAGCGCATCGCCGACACGACCATGTCCTCTTTCATGCGGGCATGCCACTCTGGATACGATATCCTCTGCTTGGAGAGCGTCTCCATGAGCTTGTTGCGGTCGCCCTCGAACGCCCTTTCGACGATGTCGCGGATCCGGCTCTCGACGACCCATTCCTGCATGGTCATCTTCGCTTCCTCCGCAGCCTTGAGTATGAGCTTGCGGTCGATCATCTCGTTTCGCACGTTGGCAAACTCGTGTTGCGGCGCGTTTATCCGCCGCATCTCCATGACGACGTCGCTCTTGAGTATCGTCTCCGTGCCGACGCGGGCGGCGACCCCGTCCACCTCGACGGCAACCGCCGCGCCGCATGCGAACGCAGCCGCAAAACACGCCATTGCGCCTTTCATCAAGTCCATCCTCCCTAAAAGCCGGTTACAGAAGAGCCGCTATGGCCGCGCCGACCATGGGGGCGTCTTCGACCATCGGGGTTATCTCGTAGTGAATGTTGCGACGCCTGACAAGCATGTCGTCAAGTTCCTTCTTGACGGTGTCGGCGAAGGGAATCGCAGCGGTCTTGTAGTATGTGGAGCCGTCTGCGTTTATGGCTATCGGAGCCGACGCGTCCGCTCCCTCGCCCGTCTTTATGCAGAACGCCGCAAGGTGCACGGCCGTCAAGACCGCCGCGCGCTCATACACCGGCAAGCAGAGCCTCCTGGCCATCTTGGCGTCGTCCGGATCAGAAAACACGGCGTCGAGGACGCTCTCGCGTCCGGCCGCGCGGCGCGCCGCGCAGAAGCAGTCGAGATCGACAGTGCCAAGCTGGCCAAGCCCCGCGACGGACTTCGCCGCCCGCTCCGAGAACAGGCCCTCCTTCGCCGCGGCCTTGAGTATCTCAAGCCCCGTCGGGCCGAGATACGCACCGGCGATCATCTTCTCGAATGGGTTGTGCCCGGGATCCTGCTGCTTGGAGTCCATCGCCTCGTCGAATCTGGAGCGCGCCACCTTGTCCATCGAGCCCGACTCCGCGTTTATTATCATGGACCCCTCGGGATCAAGTCCCGAAAGCTTGGTGATGTTTTTGTTCTTCTCGACGTACGCGACGTTCGTCCCCGTGCCGAGGATGAAGCCTATGTACGACGAATAGGCCTTGTCGCCTTCCGTCGCCTTTGCGGCAAGAAGAGTGGCGACGGTGTCGTTGAGCACGGCTACCGACCCTCCGCCCATGCGCTTCATGAGCTCCTTGCCGACGTACTGCCCTACTATCGCCGGGGCCTGTATGCCCTTCGTCCAGCAGTTCAGCCTTGCGTCAAGCTCGGGCGTGACGTCGGCGTTGTAGGAGAAGCACCAGCCGAACTTGCTGGCCGTCGCCATCGGAGCAACACGCCTAAGCTCCTCGGCAAATGCGCCGTAGAAAGCCTCCTCGTCGACAGGCCCGCTGCTTCCTGGCATTGGCCTATTGGAACGATGTTCGATCTTGGGAGGAATCGAAACCACGGCAGAGCGGAAGTTCGTCCCGCCGGCATCGAGAACGGCGGCCTTCGAGCCCTGCGGAATCTTTCCGTTGACGCCTATGTAGGCCGGTATCATGCGCAAAGACGACTCTTCGCCCTTGAGACCCTTTTCCATTTCCGAGAGAAACGCCGCGATCATCGACTGGCGGTCGATGTCGGCCGCCATGACAAAACCGTTCTCCTGCAAAAAACCTTCAGGTGTCTTCATTTTTCAACTCCCTTGCAAGTTTTATCCAATCATCGTTAGAGAGATCTTCCGCTCTCGCCGTAGATTTTATCAAATCCTTGAATATACTGCCAAGTTGCTTGCGCCGATGTTCAAAGGCGGTCTTCGTCAAACTGTGAAAAACTTCGCGTTCTTTTGAAGAAAGCGCAAGATTTCTATCGTGGCGCGTCAACCTCACGACGGAAGAGCCAATCTCGGGGCGAGGCCAAAAGCACCTTGCCGACACCTTGCGGACAATTTTGACGTCATAGTCAAGCTGCACCCAGACGCCGGAAAGCCCGCGCGTTTTCGAGCCGGGACCCGCGGCAAGGCGCTCGGCGACTTCCGTCTGCACGAGGACTGTCATTGCAGGGATTTCACGGCCCTTCGCAAGATCAAGAAGGATCCTCGTCCCCGCCTGATATGGAAGGTTGGAGACCATCGCGGAAAAGCCATGAGAGGGAACTATCTCGCGGATTGCGTCGATTGCGTCGCCCTCTATGACGGAAAGCCCCGACGGATTCCCAAGTGCCTCCGCAAGCCTTGCGGCGAGGATCCTGTCCTTCTCTATCGCGGTAACGGAGCACCCGCGCGCAAGAAGCTCTTCCGTCAATACGCCAAGCCCCGGCCCGATTTCAAGTATGTCCGTCCCCTCCACGCCGTCAAGCCCGGCGTCCACTATCGCCGTAAGCACGTTCCTGTCTATAAGGAAGTTCTGCCCAAGAACCCTGTTGGGGCGAAAGCCATGGCTCTCGCACCAGTCCCGCACCTGAGAGGGGCTCGTCAGGTTCATTTGACAACCTCCACGACCCTGTCGATGACGCTTATGTAGCCCCACTCCGGCTTCGCCGCGGAACCCGTGAGCCTAAACTCGAGAAGGAGCTTGGTGAACGGCCAAGTTATAGGATGGAGTATCTTGCCCATCATAGAATCCTGGCGGACGAACTGCACGCGGACGGTGAAGTCGAGCTTGTCGGCGACGGAGTCGAACTTGCCGTACATCTTGATCGAAAACACCGATCCCTCTATGTAGATGTTGTCGGACTTGATGACGCCGTTCTCTATCGTATAGTCGCACGAAGCCTGCGTGGAATCGGTGAGAAGCGAAACACCGGGGACCTTCTCGGCCAGAAGCGCGAGAAGCCCGCGGAAGCCCTTCATCCTCATTACCTGACCGTTCTTGATGGCGACGCGCCCCCTCCCGTTCAGGACCTCGTAGTTGTTCGTCATCGAACGCGGGAAGTGGAACATGAGGTCGCAGGTGCTCTCGCCGACGACCTCGTCGCCGACATACTCATCCGTAAAACCGCCGATCTTGAGGAGGCTCGCCACGGGAAGAAGGCTCTTCGCGACCACCCTGACGGTGTTCGTGCCATTGAGGCCCTCGATCTCGACCTTGCCGTCGAGCGGCTGCCCGTCCACGCCCTTGGCGGAAACGGGGCCTATCGTGTGGCGGTAGTTGAGGGACTTCCCGCGCGTATATACGTGGAGGAATATCTTGCCGTCGGCGTTTCTCATGGGCACGAGGTTGTATTTCCCGAGAAGCGGATGGAGGTCGAGCTCCATGTCGAAGTCGTTGTTGACGAGGTTCACCTTCCATGCGCACGACGACGGCACCTTGCCCCGGACCTGGGTAAAGGCGTCCATGTAGGGGAGGGCGACTGGAATGTCAAGCGCTTCGATAAGCGGACGTATGTGGTGCTGCTTGGCCGAACCGTGGACGGCGCCTTCTATGGTCTGCTGCGCGAAATCCACTGTGCAAAAGCCGTCGAGCATCATCTTCTCGTCCTCGTCAGGCCAGTCGAGGCGTATGCGCTCCACGGAAACCCTGTTCCCCGCAATCACGACGTCCGCCATGACAAGCTCCGGCTTCGCGGCAAGCACGTTGGGACTCCGCAAGACGATCGAAAATCGGGGGATGTCCGGCAATGTCACGTCCACAGGGGCGTTTTTCTCTTCGTTTCCGGGCGCATAGTAGCTGTCGGGGAGCCGCGGATACGTCAGCATGTCCGCGACTATTCTGCGCTGGATAGGCAGGACAGAGATGGAGCTCGCGGACACGACGGGCACAAGGGAGTCCGCAGCGGACTTGTCGTAAACCCTGAGGTTCTTCAGGTGCAGTCCGTGGAGGAAGCCAACCGACACGGATTCGACATGGACCACAACGCCTGTCGGAGCGTATGCATCGACGATTCTCGAGACCAAGCCGTCAGGAAGGCGCTGCTCACGGAAGAAAAGCGATACAAAAAACACAAGGAGCAGAATCCCGCTCCATTTAGTGATTTTCCAGAGTGCCCTAAAGAATCTTTTCACCTTCATTGGCAGCCCCTAGGAGAGTCGAACTCCTCTTACCTGGATGAGAACCAGATGTCCTAGCCGATAGACGAAGGGGCCTGCTTCTTGGTGCACCCGGTGGGATTTGAACCCACACACCTTGCGGCACCAGAACCTGAATCTGGCGTGTATGCCAATTTCACCACGGGTGCAACAATTGTGTAGTATATCAAATTTGGCTGGCATATGTCAACGCACAATCATGCCGACGAGTCCAAACCATATTCGGACGGAATCCCTGAACGGCCTATGATGGGAGACCCTTCCGCTCTCGGGGTAGATGGTCCGCACCGGAAGTTCTTCAATCCGCTCCCCGGAGACATGCAGCAGGGCAAGCATGCGCATTTCATATTCGAAACGGTCGCCGGATAGCGCAAGGAGAGCGTCGAAGAGCCTTGCCGGAACGGCTCTTAAGCCCGTCTGCGTGTCGGAGACCCTCGCGCCGAAGAAAAGCCGCAGGAAAAACGACATCCAGGCATTCCCCGACCGACTGCGGCGCGGAACGTGTGGAGCCGACAGGTCACGGACCCCCAGCACGGCGTTACCCGTCCTTAGCATCTCCTCTGCGACACGAACGGCATCCGCCACCTCGTGCTGGCCGTCGCCGTCAAGGAACACCACCCCGTCGACGCGACCGCGAAGGCGGCAAAGCGCCGTTCTCATCGCCGCGCCCTTCCCGAGGTTTTTCGCATGGCGGACGACCTCAACGCCCTCGGGAAGGCCAAGGAATCCGTCTTTCGACGCAACGCTCCCGTCGTCGACCACTACAACGGCGCCAAAAGACTTCACAAGCTCCCGGCAGAGCGGCTCAAGCGCAGGCTCAGGGTTGAAGACAGGTATCACCGCAGCGACACACCTTGTTCCGTCGCCGGAGAGGCGCGGGGAGTCGTACCACGACCTAAGCTCCGCCGTGGCCCTGACCGCGGCGGCGTGCATGGACTCGTCCAGCCCTTTTGAAAAGGCAATCGGCTCCGCGGCGACCGTGGAGTAGAAAACTCGCGAACGCCCCATGTCCCAGGGCTTCTGGTCCTTCCCAAGCAGTCGATATGACTGGCGCATCATGACTCGCACGACAGGAGCCTGGCACCTGAGGGCGAGGTTCGCGGCGCCACGCCGGAAAGCCCCAAGTCCGCCTGCCGGAGAACGCGTGCCTTCCGGAAAGATAAGGACGTTCCATCCGTCCCTGAGATACGGCCGCGCGACATCCGGCAGCCTCTCGTCGTCAGGCAGCGCGGCGCTCCGCACGATGAGCGAAAGGAATGGATTCCTGCCAAGCGCATGCTTTGCCACGAAAAGGGTCTTCGGCACAAGCGCGACGAGGATTACGACGTCGATAAGGGACGGGTGGTTAGCGATAAGCACCACGCCGCGGCAGTCGGGGATGCCGCCACGGTCCACGCGAATGAGCCTCAAGGCCTCGAACATCCAGAGCACGGCCCGCCACGACGCCCTTACAAGGCAATGGCAGCGGTCCGGCTTGCGAAGGAGAGGCATCACGGCGGAAAGGGCAATCGCCCCGACGCCGAAGACGCCGAACATCGCCAGCGACAACGCACCTCTCAACGCCCTATTCACAGAAGTCGAAAAGAACGGAAAAACCGCGCGTTCCGCCCGCCTCTTCGGCGCAAACGAGCAGGACGGGCCCCTTCTCCATGCCGCGCGCCTCGATGTTTGCGCACCTTACCGTGTCCGGCCCTGCGGCGATTGCGGTATAGGAGGCCTTGTTGTGCGTAAACACGCTCCATGCGCCAGGCGCGGCATTGTAGACAGAGGCGCTGAAGTCTTTCGGGGAGACCTCGCCGGCCGCCTTGAAGTCCGCGACGAGTTTCCGCGTAAGGGAGTCCTCCCCAAAGCGGCTCGCGAAGACGACGTTCACGGGCTCCGGAGAGCCCTCCATGCGGGCAAGATGGAAAAACGCCTTCTGCAGCGGCGAAAGACGGCGGCGGGCAAGCGGCGGCACGAAAGAGACGTCGGGGTCTTCGCCCCTGCGGAGAAGTTTCCTCGCAAGTATGCGGATTCGCCGTTTCATGTCCTGCGGAAGACGAGCGACGTATTCACGCCGCCAAAGGCGAAATTGTTCGACATCGCGTATTCGGCGTCGATCTCGCGCCCTTCTCCGGCGATGAAGTCGTTGTCGCCGCAGGCGGGGTCCGGGTCTTCGAGATTGAGGTTGGGCGCAAACCAGCCGTTGCGCATCATCTCTATCGTGGCAATGGCCTCGATGGCGCCGCAGGCGCCGAGCGTGTGGCCTGTGTAGTTCTTGATGGTCGAGACGGGCACTGCGCGCCTTCCGAACACCGACTCCGTGGCCTTCCCCTCCATGACGTCGCCGATGGAGGTTGCCGTCCCATGCGCGTTGACGTATCCGATGTCGGAAGGCGGGACGGCAGCGTCCTCCAGCGCAAGCTCAAGCGCCCTTGCCATGGTCTCCGCCGCAGGCTGCGTCACGTGCCGCCCGTCCGTGTTGGTCCCGAAGCCCGCCACTTCCGCAATCGGCCTTGCGCCGCGCGCAAGCGCGTGTTCAAGCTCCTCGAGGACGAGAACCGCCGCGCCGTCGCCGATGACGAGCCCGTCGCGGTTCCTGTCGAACGCGCGCGGGGCGGCCTTCGGATCGCCGTTCCTGCAGGATGTCGAGAAAAGAGTGTCAAACACGGCGACTTGCGTGACCGAGAACTCCTCGGCGCCGCCCGCGATCATGACGTCCTGCTTTCCGGACGCAATCGCCTCGTATGCCTCGCCGATGGCCAGGGATCCGGAAGTGCACGCCGTGCCCGTGGGAAGGAGCCGCCCCGTAGTCCCAAAATGCACGGACAGGTTGACGGCGACCGTCTGCGGCATCATCTTGAGATAGGTCGAGCTCGTCACGTTCTTCACCTCGCGGCTGACGAGGATCGAGGCAAAGTCGAGGTTGGCCTCGACTCCGCCGGAGCAGGAGCCGAACGCGATGCCAAGCCTCCCGCCCTTGAGCGTGGCGACGTCGTCAAGAAGCCCCGCCTCCTGCAAGGCGGCCTCGGCGGCAAAGAGCGACATCTCCGACACCGGGCTCATCGTGCGCACGGTCTTGCGAGTGTAGCGCTCAGGGCGCACATAGCCGCATGGTGCCCAGAGGTTCGTGTGGAGGCCCTTGTACGTGGCAAGGTCCTGCGACACCTCGACGCAGTTGCGAAGCTCCCTAAGCCGCGCGAAAGCGCTTTGCGGCGAATGGCCGAGAGACGACACTATGCCCTCGCCGACGACTACAACCCTTCTTTTCAAACAAGGCCTCCGTTCACTTGAATGACCTGCCGCGTAATGTAGGACGCACCGTCGGAGAGGAGGAACTTCACGGCCTCCGCGACCTCCTCCGGCTTCCCGGCGCGGCGCATGGGAACCGCCGCGTCGATGACGGCCCGAGGGAGCGAAGAGGTCATTTCCGTCTCGACGATTCCGGGTGCGACGCAGTTGACGGTTATGTTCCGGCGGGCAAGCTCGACTGCGAGCGACTTTGCAGCCCCGATAAGCCCCGCCTTCGCGGCAGAATAGTTGCACTGCCCGCGATTGCCGATTACGCCCGAGACGGACGAGATCACGACTATCCTCCCCGGCGCGCGAGACTGCACCATAGGGAGGACAAGCGGCTTGAGGACGTTGTAGAATCCGTCGAGATCGGTCTTGATCACGCGATCCCAGTCGTCGTCAGGCATTGCGGGAAAGGCGTTGTCGGCCGCGATGCCCGCATTGAGCACGACCGCATACGGGGCGCCGTTCTCCTCCACCCACTTCCCAAGCGCGGCGGCGGCCGCCGCCCGGTCTGACACGTCGAAGACGAGGTCCGTCCCGCCCGACCTTACGGAGTGAGTCACAACGTCGTATCCCGCCGCCGAAAGCGCATCCGAAATGGCTTTCCCGATGCCGCGGCTCGAGCCCGTGACAATAACCTTTTTCCCGTTCATGCCAGTTCCTCCAGAAAGCTCCCGTCGTCCGGCGGCTGAAACGCCGAAAAAGTCGCCGACGCCGCAACGGACCCGGACTCGTCGCGGATGGCGCAGTCAAACGACGCGAAAGACCCGTCGGAATAAATGCACTTGGCGCAAGCGACGTAGCGCGAGCCGCGCGCAAAGCGGTCTA
>JBGUVV010000011.1:0-4739 GCA_045220525.1 Kiritimatiellia bacterium | reverse complement strand
GCACAAGTTCAATGCGGCGCACGTAGGCGTGCATGCGGTGCGACTTGTGGGCTTTTCGTCGCATGGATGGAGGATCGCAGAGAAGGCGGAGGCGCAGGATGCGAGGAGATAAGTTTAAGGAAAGATGCGGTTTTGCGATGAAACGGCAAATGGAAATGGGGTGTCTCCCTTGGGGAATGGGGTGTCTCCCTTGAAAGCCGAGGAACACGGCTTATAATGGTTTTGCTCATAGACGGGTGCTGATTGATGCTGCCTATATCTTCAGCGGTTGCTTGCGCAATGCTACGGCGATTGCCTCTGAGCAGTTGGCTACGTCGAGCTTGCGGAAGATCGTAGGGGTACCTTGCAATTCTTCTTGGGGAAATGACCGCAGGGGGCAGTTCCCTGTAGGTTAGGAACTTAAGACGGCGTGAGCGAGGCGTAGCACGGGCGACTCATGCATATGGATTGCGCCCCTGGGGCAAACTTCATGGCAGCAGGCGCAGCCTACGCAGGCCCGCCGTTTCAGGAGAGGAACGCCGCGCCCCTGCGCATCAGGCTGTGAGAGGGCGCTTACGGGGCATGCTCTTATGCACTTTCCGCAGCCTATACACAGCCCGCCGTCGATTTGCGGCCTCACCCACAGGACCTTCGCCGCCATGCGCGTGAGGCGCTCCGGCAAGAAGTCCAGGAGGTGCGACCCCGCCGGGACCTCGAAGGATGCGATGTCAACTGTGTCGCCCGCCATTTCAGGCGCGTTGTCGCCAACCATGCCTTTTAGGTATGGAACGGACTCCGGCTTTATGTGAAGGATGTTGCACAGCGCGATGTCGAGTGCGAACGGATTTGCCGACGCCGCAAGGAATCCGAGCTTGACGGGGCGTCCGTTTGCGGGCCCCTGGCCCTCCATGCCGATTACGGCGTCCGCGATGCTGACCGTCGGCGGGAGGACGCGCCAGATGGCCTGGACGAGACGCCCGAATTCGTTGGGCCGAGGATTGAGGCGGTGCAGCGTTGTCTTGCTGTAGCCCGGCACTGCGCCATAGAGGTTCTTTACGGCGGCCGTGAGCTTCGTGAGCGCATGGCTTTTTACCTTCGGCAGGCTTACGATCAAGTCGGCCTCGACCACGGGACCAGCAAGAGTGAAGTCGAATCCGTCCACTGAGTATGCGCGCGCGCCTTCTTGCTCGAAAGAGACGAAGGGGACGCCCTCTTCCTCGCAGACTGCGCCTATTTGCGTTTTCTCCAGCACGGAACGGATGTTTGTTGCGCTGGCGGGGCTGTCGCCGACGGAGACGATGGCGCCGGCTGACTTCAAGTGGCGTATGACGAGGCGGAGAAGGGCGGGGTGGGTGGTCACGGCCTGCTCGGGCGCACGGTCTGTCAGGAGGTTGGGCTTTACGAGCACGCGGCGCCCTGCGACTGCCTGCGAACTGAGCAGAGAGCTTTCGGCGAGAAGGCGCTCAATGGCTGGCGCGAGCGCGCTTTCGTAGTCGGCGCAACGGACGATCCATGTGGTTTTCGCTTCCATACCGCACAGTATACCAAAAAACGTGGAACTCCACGGAAACTTCGCTTTACCAAGAGGCGGGGAAATGGTAGAATATCAGACATGAAAGGTTATTCCCTGTGAACTACGCGGCGATAAGAGGATGCGACATCGCCAATGGAGAGGGAGTGCGTGTCTCGCTCTTCGTTTCAGGCTGCACGCACCATTGCAAAGGATGCTTCAACCCCGAGCAGTGGGACTTCGCCTACGGCGACCCGTTTACGGAAGAAACAGAGGCTGAGATTGCAAGTCTTCTCACCCCGTCGCACATCGCAGGGCTTTCGATACTCGGCGGCGAGCCGATGGAGCCCGAGAACCAGCGCGTCCTTGTGCCGTTCCTGCGTCGCCTCAGGGAGCGATTCGGCGATTCTAAGAACGTGTGGGTATATACGGGGTGCGTAATCGAGGAGCTTCAGGGGCCCGGCGCGACAGGCCGCTGGCATACAGGCGACACGGACGAGTTCCTCTCCCTTGTCGATGTCCTCGTCGATGGCCCGTTCGTCGAGGAGCTAAAGGACATTTCGCTCAGGTTTCGGGGCAGCTCGAACCAGCGCATCATAGACCTAAAGCGCCGCATTGCCGGCGTAAAAGAACAATAAAAGGAGAATAAGAAAAATGAAGTCCCAGATCATCTACCATGCGACCAACGCAGGTTTTGCCGCGCTCATACTTGTCGTCGGCGGCATCATCGTGAAACTGCTCGGGCAAGTTCTGCGCAAGGCGATATCTCGTGCAGACGGGCGCCATGCGCTCATAGTCCGCTTTGTGGTCTCGGCGGCGGAGAAGATAGGATGGGCGTTCGTCATCGTGATGGCGCTCGAAAAGCTTGGCGTTGACGTTGCGCCGATAATCGCGGGTCTCGGCGTCACCGGATTTGTCATAGGCTTTGCCTGCCAGGAATCGCTTGCCAGCCTCGCGGCAGGGCTTATGATCGCGGTAAACGAGCCTTTCAAGGTCGGCGACTACGTAGTCGTGGCCGGATTCGAGGGGAGCGTCACGGCGCTTGACATGATGGCTGTCACGCTGTCCACCCCGGACAACAAGAAGATAACGATACCCAACAAGGCGGCGTGGGGCCAGCCGATAGTCAACTTCTCCGCGCTTGGTAGGAGGCGCGTCGACGTCTTGATAGGCATATCCTACGGTTCCGACATATCCCTCGCCAAGAAGACGGCCCTTGAGGTGATTTCGGCGATTGAGGGCGTTCTTCCAGATCCTGCGCCCATGGCCGAGGTCAAGTCGCTGGACGACAGCGCCGTCGCCCTTACGGTCAGGGCGTGGGCGAACACCCCCGACTACTGGAAGGTCTATTTCGCGGCTACCCAGGGCGTCAAGGAGGCCTTCGACAGGGTGGGCGTCACGATTCCGTTCCCGCAGCTCGACGTGCATGTTCACCAGGCTGCGTCGTGACGTCGCGACATATGGTATAATATACGGAAATTTCAAAAACAAAACTCAAGGAGTAAAACATGAACCAGGCTGAAAAGGAGCGCCTTGCCAAGGTCGGGAAGACCTTCAACGCAAAGGCCTACATCAAGAACGAAATCGAGGCGATACGCAAGCAGGTAGGCGACAAGAAGGTCCTTCTCGCCATGTCTGGCGGAGTTGACAGCTCCGTCTGCGCGGTCCTCCTCCAGAAGGCCATCGGCAAGCAGCTCGTCTGCGTATTCGTCGACCACGGCTGCATGCGCCTCAACGAGGCGAAGGAAGTCAAGAAGGTCTTCAAGGGCAAGTTCGGCATAAACCTCATCCAGATCGACGCGGAAAAGCGCTTCCTCGACAAGGCCAAGGGCATCACCGACCCCGAGCTCAAGCGCAAGTGCATCGGCGGCGAGTTCATTAAGGTGTTCGCCGACGTCGCCCGTGACCTCAAGAAGAAGTACGGAGACATCGACTTCCTCGGCCAGGGCACGATCTATCCCGACATCATCGAGTCCGGCGTAGGCGGCCACAAGGCCGTGAAGGCCCACCACAACGTCGGCGGGCTTCCGAAGGACATCATCTTCAAGGGGCTCGTTGAGCCGGTCAAGTACCTCTACAAGGACGAAGTCCGCAAGGTCGGCAAGCTCCTCGGTATTCCTGAGGAAATGGTCATGCGCCAGCCGTTCCCGGGCCCCGGCCTCGCCGTCAGGTGCATCGGCGAGCTCACCAAGGAGAAGCTCGACATCCTCCGCCAGGCCGATTTCATCTTCCGCGACGAGATGAAGAAGGCGAAGCTCGACCGGAAGGCCCAGCAGTTCTTCGCGATAATGACGAACGTGAAGTCCGTCGGCGTCAAGAACGGCGCGCGCACCTTTGGATACGTGATCGGCATCCGCGCGATATCGACCTCGCAGTTCGTCAAGGCCGGCATCGTGGAGCTTCCGTTCAAGTTCGTGACGTCGGTGGCCGAGAAGATCGCCACCAAGGTGAAGGGCGCAAACCGCGTCGTCTGGGACGTGACGCCCAAGCCTCCGGCCACCATCGAGTGGGAGTGAGGCGGCGACGGAGATGACGAGATCTCGCGAGGCGTGGCTTAAGTTCTTCCTGACCCGCGCGGCGGGTCTCGTCATCGATTCGCTCGTCCTCGGCGGCGCGTACTTCGCGTCATTCCTCCTGCGGTTCGACTTCGTAGAGCCGCGCTGGGGCTGGCGCGTGGTCGCGCTCTCCTTCGCGCCCGTCCTCGCGCTCCACCTCGCGGCCATGTTCGCATGCGGCTGCTACAGGATGTCGTGGCGGCGGACGAGGCTCGTCGACGTTCCGTGGTATGTCATAGCCGCAGCGTCCGCGTGCGCGGCCATGACGGCGCTTAGGTTCTTTACGCCTGTCGAGTCGTACATGCATCTGCGCCCGCCGTATTCGATAACGCTCATCTCCTTCGTCCTCTGCGCCGCGGGGGTCGTGGGATGGCGGCTTCTCTGGACGTGGTGCTCGCGCTCCCTCGTGCGCGAAGAGCGGCTCATTGCGAGGGGCGAGCGCACGATGGACTCGGAGCCCGTCCTAAAGTTCCTGCGCGGCAAGACGGTCATGGTCACGGGGGCGGGCGGCTCCATAGGGTCCGAGATCGTCCGCCAGGTCGTGAGGGCTTCGCCTAAGGAAGTCTTGATGGTGGAGCGCGGCGAAAACGCGCTCTACGAGATCGACCGCGAGATCCGGCAGCTTGGAGTCTCAGCCTCGGTGAAGCCGCTCATGGTCGATGTCAACGACAGGGAGCGGATGGACGCCGTCTTCG
>JBGUVV010000010.1:0-5297 GCA_045220525.1 Kiritimatiellia bacterium | reverse complement strand
GAACTACCAGAAGTTCGTCGATTTCGCGAGCAAGGCCTACGCGACGAAGGGCGAGGACACTGTCGCGCGATTCGAGGGGATGCCGAGAGGCGACTACAAAGGCACCTTCGCGTCGTTCTGGCGCACGTCAGACATGAAGACGGCGAACGATCAGGTGCGAGACCTGTTCCGCCAGACGATCGCCGACATGTTCGGCGGCGAGAGGAACATTCCAGACATCGTGCGCGACAACATGAAGCTCGAGGACTTCGGCAAGGGCAAGCCGCTGACGGCGCGGCGCATCAACCTCGTGAGGATCGCCATCGACACGCTGGGCGGCGGCAAGTTCACGGATCCTGCGAGCATCTCCAAGGCGACATCGATGGGCTACGTTGCCTCCGAGATCCCGAAGCTCGCGCGCGTCGCGAACATCTACCAGCAGGCGACCGGGTGCACCGACGCGGAGGCCGAGACAGCCGCGCTCGATCCGAGCTCTAAGGCGCGTCGCCTCTACGACTACGGCGGGCGTTTCACGCAGAATGTGGACGGCTTCAAGAAGGGTCTCGCGCTGATGGACAAGTTCGCGGGGTGGTACGACGACCTCGCGGGCGACCGCGAGGCCAAGCTCCGCGACACGCCAACGAAGCGCAACGTCAACTTCGTCGCATGCTCCGACAAGGCCAAGATCGGCGTCGAGAAGTTCGTATTCGAGGAGCTTTCCGTCAACGGCAATATTCCGCTCGATGCGCAGAACCCCGAGGATATCTTCGGCATGGAGAAGAACCCCGCCATGCAGTTCGTCGGACGCGGATACGCGACGTCGCTTTCAAACTCGCTTGCGCAGATGCAGCCGGAGAAGCGCAAGCTCATCTACGCCGTGTTCAGCGCGCTGGACCCTCTCCCCGACGCATCCAAAGGCGGCAAGCGCGAAAAGGTCGACTACTGCCTGCTCGTGGCGGCGCGCGTCATGAAGAACTACGACGCCATTGCGGCACTGCAGAAGTCCGGAAAGCTCGACCGCGCCAACCTGGTGCCGATCCTGTACCCTGATGTCGAGGCGTCGCCCGAGAGCAGCAACTCGGAGCTTTCCAACGCAGTCCTCCGGCGTCTGTCGCAGAATCCCATGACCATGGGCCAGATTATGTTTCTCGCCGAGAACTCAGGCGCGACGTTCGACGAGGCGGAAGCCGCCATCGCCTCGGGCACGCGCCTCGAGAATGCGCCGGGGATATCCTCGTTCACCGGAAAGCTCGAGGAGATGGACGGTACCGCGCGCGGCGGACGAAACACCATGATCCTCGACCTCAACCGCGCTTCGCCGCCCGTGTATACGGAGAACGAAGAGCCGGTCATCACGGAAGAGAACATCAAGTTCGTTTTTCACCTGCCCAACGGCGAAACGCTTGAAGCGATAAACGGGTCGGAGAGCGATCCGGAGGTCGTCAAGGCCAGCAAGACCATCGCCGACAAAATCGCTGAACTCTGCGGGAATGTTCACCCCAAGCAGCTTTCCAACGTCTACTATGCGCTCTCGCAGAGTGCCCTCAGCGTAAATCTCAACGGCGGATTCCTGGCACACGGCATCTCTTCCAACGAGCACATGGCCGTCACGTTCACCCTCGCGCGCAACGACGAGACGGGCGATGTCACGATCAAGTATTCCGAGCCCAAGGGCTTCCCAGTCAAGTTCAACTGGACAACGACCATCGACGTGGAAGGCAAGTCTACGACCACCCCGATGCGCATCGACCACGGCCAGTACGAGGCCGAGGCGATGAAGCATGTGGACGCGATCGCCGCGAAGCTTCCCGGCAATGACAAGGCGGGCGCCGAGAAGCTCGTCAAGGACATGCTCGCGCATTGCGGCGACGACTTCGACCTCAAGGATGTCGTCTCAAGGCGCATCACAAACATCTGCATCACCGCCACCGCCCAACTGCGCTCGCCCGAGAAGATCAAGGAGAGAATCCACGCCATGGCCGACAACTTCAGGGAGTTTAGGGAACTCTCGAAGGACAAACCGGCCATATACGAGGCGGGCAAGCGCATGATGGTCGCCTTGGACGGAAAGGCGCTGCCGCCGGGAATGATAGCCAAGCTCGTCTTGGAGGCGTCAAATGCGAAGATCGACGCCATCCGCAAGCTTTCGCCCCGTTCGTCGGCACTCGAAATCCACCATGCCATCTCGCAGTTCAGCGAAAACATCGTGACCGCCATGAATCTGAGCGAAGCAGAGGCGAAGACCGATGGGGCGAACGAGAAGCAGGCTTGCCGCAACTTCATCGCCGCAGTCATGATTGACCGATGCGGCGGCGCCAATTCGCTTCGCGCCATGCAGGGCGCGTTCGCAGGCGACAAGCCGGGCAAGATGCTTTCGCTCTACGAGAGCGTCGTGAACAGCCAGCAGAACGAAGGCGTCGAGCAAAGGCTCGTCATTCCGTTCGAGAACCTCGCGTCCAACCACATGATGAACATCGCCAATCTCAAGGGCGCCATCGATGTTGCACTCGACGGCGACTTCGGAGAGGATATCGTTCCGTTCAACGGAGAGTTCAACGCCGACGAGATAAACGCCGACGAAATCCTTGACGACCTCTTGAACCTCGCCGCCCGTCAATGAAAGCGACATCGCAACATGGAATGTAACCCTTTGTCGGGTTTGGTGTATACAGGGCGAGTAAAACCAGTTTCCAGACAAAGGCGAACAATGGCCATCAACTTCAGCAACGTCAACATCTCGCTAGGAAGCGGACGGTTGTGTTGCTGGATGAGATATCATGGATGGGCAGATACGATCCGCTTTTCCCCGGAGTGCTGTGGAAAGCCTGGGAAACGATGTTCCACCGACATGAGAGACTGATCGTGGTCATTTGCGGATCGGTCTCGTCGTGGATTCAGAAAAACATCCTCTGTAGCACGGGCTTTGCCGGGAGGCTGTCCAGAAACTACGTGATTACGGAGCTTTCGCTTGCAGAATGCGTTCAGTTCTGGGGCGAGGCATCGTCACGAATAGCCCCTCGCGAGATTTTCGACGTGCTGTCGATTACCGGTGGCGTGCCGCGGTATCTAGAGGAGATCGACCCTGGGGCATCTGCCGATGAGAACATTCGTCGGATGTGCTTCGAGAAGGGTGGAGAGCTCTTCAGGGACTTTGATTCCATATTCAGTCCGTTGCTCGGTGAAAGCGTCGAGTTGAAGAGAGGCGTGCTTGCGCTGCTGGTGGACGGTCCAAGGAGCGGCGTGGAGCTGGCGGAAAGCCTTGGCGTCGGCAACAACGGACGATTCTCCGAACTGCTAAGGGATTTGAAGGAGGGCGGTTTCGTCGATGACGACCTCGGGAAGAATCCTGCGACAGGTGGCGAAAGCCGCGTGTCGAAGTACAGACTGCGCGACAACTATGTCCGGTTCTATCTGAAGTACGTGCTGCCGCACAAGCCAGAGATAGAACGAGGCGTGTTCAGGTACGCCGCGCTTGACCAGTTTCCGGAATGGGAGGCGATTCGCGGACTCCAGTTCGAGAACCTGATCGTAAACAACTACCGGGAGCTCATTCCGTATCTTCACATCGGGAATTCGATTGTCGAGTCGGCTGCGCCGTATCGCAACATGCGTGCGCTTCGCGGATCGAAGCGGAAGGGAGTCCAGATCGACTTTCTCATCCAGACTCCATGCACGGCATATGTCGTAGAGGTGAAGAGAATGAACCACATCGGTTCGGAAATCGAGGAAGTGATGCGCGAGAAGATAAGGCGTCTGCCTTTGCGGGAAGGCGTGAGTGCGCGCCCGGTGCTCGTCTATGACGGAGAACTTGCGCCGACGGTCACCGGGCGAGGTTATTTTGATGCAATCATCCCTGCGCGAAAACTGATCGGCCTTTAATTACATAGTTGGGCGCATTGATGGCAGGTCCAGAGGCGACGGAGGCGCATGCCATCCTTGAGCGCGGCGAAAACCGTGGCAAAGTGGTATTGCTCTGCACCTCTGCGTGAGATATTCGACGAATCTTGGATATATCAGTAAAAATGGGCCTTTCACTGGGTTCCCAAATTTGCCATCTAACGCCGTCACAAAACACCGAACGAAACTGCCACAAAACGCCGAACGGAATTACTACAAAACACCGAATGGTTGACCTGTATGCGCATATAATATGATACAATATCGCCGTTATGGCGAATTAATTACGAGGCGACTGTCGAAATCGACATGTCGAAGGTTGACAACGTGCCGCGGGCCCCTGAACGTGTCAGACGTTTGATGCGCTCATACGCTCGGCTTCAGTCAACACAGGCAAAGCTGACCGCCATAAAGCAGGATATGATCGAGCACGACGTGCATGGCCTTGACGAAGATACGGTAAAGTCGTACATCGGAGCGCTGAAGAAACTCTTCGTCATTGAGGATTCCCCCGCGTGGTGTCCATGTCTCCGCTCAAAGGCTGTCATACGTATGAAGAGGCGGGGATGAAGGGCTGGCGCGAACGCGCGGTTCATCCCACCTGAATGCGAAAAGGCTCATTTTTCGCGGGGCTTGCCCCCTCCGGTTCTTTTGCCTTTTGTCTGTTTTGTGCGCCACTTGCGTGGCGCTTCCCCGAAGAGGCGATAATTACCACGTGAGTCCCTTGACGGATGTAGGATGGCTTTGGTATAATTCAAGCCGCAACCCACAAAAGCAGAGATTTGAGGACTGGAAATAAAATGCTGATGACTACATCTGAATGCATGGCCAAGTATGGCAGCTTCTACCAGATTGCTCAGGCAGTCCGAAGTGGAGAGCTGCACAAAATTGCCCACGGGGTCTATTCAGACAACAAGCGATACAGGGATGTGGAACTGCTGCTCAAGAAGTATCCGGCGGCAGTAGTCACAATGCTCAGCGCCTATTACTATTATGGTCTTACGGACAACGTACCAGACAAGATTCATGTTGCGGTCGAACGCGACGGCACGAAGATACGTGATGCCAATGTGGTGGAGTATTTCGTGCCCAAGGGGACGGGGGGTATTGGCGTTGTCAACTCAGAACTTCACGGCATGGAGCTTCGCATCTTCGACAAGGAGCGGCTGCTGATCGAGACTGTCAGAATGCGGACAAAAATGCCTCTTGACCTCTACCATGAGGTCGTAGGCAATTACCGCAAGGAGGCTGCCGCGCTTTATCCGGCAAAGATGGAAGACTATCTTGACTCGTTCCCGAAGCGCGATGTCATCTTTGATGTAATCAAAAGGGAGGTTTTGTGATGGATTTCTCGGTGTTCAGGGGCAAACTAGTTGCTGGCGGTTATTCGGATGATACAGCAGACGCCAAGATAGCTCACG
>JBGUVV010000009.1:0-2723 GCA_045220525.1 Kiritimatiellia bacterium | reverse complement strand
ATCTCACAGGCGACGGGGCGATAGCGATAGTCGTAGACAGGTTCCGCAAATTCGCCGAAAGGCCGGAAAGCAAGAAAGGGAAAAGCGACGATGGAAAAGGGCAGTGAAGGAAATATCGGAAGAAGGTCGTTTTTGAAGGCGTCGGCGATGCTGGCGGCCGCAGGGGCGGCCGGCGGCGCGTCGGCCATGAAGCCGTCGGAGCAGGCGGCTCACGACAAATACAACGCGATGATAGTCCCGAGGCCGGAGGGGCTACTTGACGGCGAGCCAGTCCTCCAGGCGCCGGCGCCGGATTCGATGGGCGTCGCCTTCGCGGTGACGGCTCTTGCGAACGGCTTTGTCGAGCTTGCCGACAACCCTGAGATGAAAGGCGCCGTCAGGTTCATGGCGGACGGCCTTCCCCTCGCGGGCATCGACGACCGTGTTCTCCAGATCCGTATGACTGGCCTCAAGCAGGGCGCGAAATACTGGTATCGCGCCGGCGCGGCGAAGCTCGAGCACCCTATCGGATACTGGACGAAGCCCTCTGAAATCGTCTGGGGCAAAGTCCACTCGTTTACGACTCCAGGCGAGGGCGCGCCTTCGCACTTCGGCATGATGTGCGACACCCACGCGGCTTTCGAGCAGATGGCCCGCATCACGGCGAAATACCGCGAGAGGGGCGTTCCGCTCATGGTCTGGAACGGCGACGTCCCCTCAAGCCTCACGAACGCACGAGAGGACTTCGTTAAGCACTACCTGGTGCCTCCGCACAACGAAGGCTACGCCGCCGACACCCCGATAGCCCTCAACAGAGGCAACCACGACTATCGCGGCGTTGCCTCGAAGAGGCTCGGCGAGGTGATGATGCCGCGCCTTCCGTCCGAGCGCTCCATGCGCGACATCGCCCTTGACCGCAACTTCGCCTTCAGGATGGGCGAAATCGCCTTGATCGGGCTTGATACGGGCGAGGACAAGCCTGATTTCCATCCTGCGAACGGAGGCTTCTCGCGCTTCACGCAGTATCGCGTGGCGCAGCAGGCATGGCTGAAGGACCAGTTCCTCCGCCCCGAGATCGCAAACGCTCCATACGTCGTCGCCTTTGTGCATATCCCGATTCTCGAGCTTTGGCCCGGGGCGAATCCCGGCACCTTGCTCGAGGACTACGCGATGTGGCAGAAGGAGTGCGCGACGCTCTGGGGGCCGATCCTCACGGAGAACAAGGCGCAGCTCGTCCTGGCGGGCCATATCCACCGCTACCGCTACGACCCGCCCGCTCCCGGGCGCACCTGGGCCGAGATAATCGGAGGCGGCCGCGGCGATAAGACCTTCCAGACCCTTGTCGAGGGCAAGGTCGAAGGCGGCGAGCTCGTCGTCCGCGTGTTCAACACCGACAAGGACGTGCTGGTCGGGGAGCATCGTTTCGCCCCAAGGGCGCGTTCGTAGAGGAAACTGCATCAAAATGACAAGGAGGCATTCAATGAATATCAGAAAGATTGTTCTTGCGTTTTCGGTGGCTTTTGCGGCGGTCGCCGCGTTTTCGTCCGGAATCGCAAAGTGGGATCCGGCAATGGCGGCGGAGGGGGCTTCGGTCGATGAATCTGGCGTAAAATGGATCGAGGGCAGGTGCCTCCCAATCGAGGGGCGCTGCTACGACGACGTGGAGCACTTCTACGACAGGCTCCCCGCGAACGTCACCACGAACGTGAACGGCGGCGTCAGGAACATGAAGCACCATACGGCCGGCATGCTGCTGCGCTTCGCGACGGATTCGGACTTTGTGAGCGTCAAGTTCGTCAACTACAACGCCAGCAAGGGCTTTTACCACATGTCGGAGCTCGGGACGAGCGGCATCGACATATACCGATACGACGCAAAGGCAGGGAAGTGGCTTTTCGCAAAGAGCAGCCATCTGGCTAAGGCCGTTGACCTTGACGGCGGCGAAAAGGCCAGGATCGTGCGCTGCCCGTGGAAGAAGGGCGAGACTTGCATAGTGAACCTGCCTCTCTACAACGGAATCGGCAAGTTGTGGATCGGCATCGCAAAGGATGCGAAGATACTGCCTCCTCCGCCGCGCCGCTCGGGGATCGAAAAGCCAGTCGTCTTCTACGGAACGTCCATAACCCATGGATGCTCCGCTTCGCGTGCGGGGCTTGCGTTCCCGTCGATCATCGGGCGGCGCCTCGACGTTCCAATCGTCAACCTCGGTTTTTCCGGATCTGGCGTCATGGAGTTCGAGATGTCGGAGCACATAGCGAGGATCGACGCCAGCTGCTATGTCCTCGACTGTCTTTGGAACATGAGCCTCCGCGTCTCTGAAGGCCCGTTGAGGTCGGTCGAGGGGAACTACGAGAAGTTCATCCGCAACTTGAGGGCGAAGCGCCCTGGAGTTCCGATAGTCATGGCGGAGCAGTCCGACGTGTTTGGCGACGGACGGTTCGGCTTGAAGAACAAGGCCGTCAAGGCCATATACGACAAGCTTGTCGCGGAGGGATGGAAAGACCTCGTGTATCTTCCGGCGGACGAGATGTTCGACGATTCCGGCGAGGGCACGGTCGATGGCTGCCACCCGAACGACCTCGGCATGATGACGATGGCGAACGCCTACGGCGACGCCGTAGCAAAGGCGCTGTCCCTTCACGCGCCTGCGCGTATTTTTTGGTATAATTCACATTAAAGCAAAGGAGACTACACAATGAAACTTTCCCTTGAGTCGATAACGAAGAATCCTGGCGACTGGGAAG
>JBGUVV010000008.1:0-26808 GCA_045220525.1 Kiritimatiellia bacterium | reverse complement strand
ATCTATCCGAGTGTGCAATTTTGATTTTTGATGTTCGCGGAGTTGGTAATGCTGCGGGGGCGGACGGATTTTCGTTAGCGAAACATTTTAAGGAAGCTAATCCACTGAAAAAGGTTGTTGTTCGGTCTGGCTACCTAACTCAAGAGCAACGTGACAACAAAGGAACCCTTGATGAAGTATTAGACAAAGAGCGTGATATGTGTGAACAAGTAGATCCTCTGTTGCGACTTTTCGTAGAGGAGGTTGGCAATCCAGTTAAGATGTGGGAACATGTTCGGGGCTTATTGCTAAAATCGCATACTCTGAAAGAAGTGGCGTTATTGGAACATAAATTTGTGCGGGCAATTAATTCCTTGGCAGATGTTTCGGGGCGTCTTCCTGGGAATTGGATGAGCAAAGTTAATGATATGCTTGAAATGCATATTTTTTGATGTTCACATGTACATGTAATAAAAGTCAATGACGATAACAGTCAGAACGCAAGTTGATGGCGAAGTTAAGAATGCGGTTTGTCAACACTTATCGCATTATCGCTCGATACTTAAGCAAATAGGATGCGTTTTGTCTCCTACAATTGGAAGCATTGGAGAGGTGTCAGTTCACCATGTTTCACAGTCGTTTTTTCCCGAAATTAAAGAAAAGTGCGATACGATGAATGATGTTTTGGGTCGTATCACTAGAGTGCTTGATGATAATCGCCTTCCTAAGGATGAATCAATAAAGCGTCGAATCTTTTCTTGGTATGATAGCTGTAAAGCGTGGCTTCATGATTCTAGAGGATTTATCCAAAAAATTTATCCAATTATTCGAGATTATAAAGGTGGGCACATTCATGACCATGATCTGCATTCTATCGTGGCCTTGCATTCAGCCTTGTTTGCCATGCTCGGGAGTTTAAGTAATGAGATTTTAGGCGGTGTGGATGATGTGGAGATTACTGAATGTGAAATCTATAAAGTGTTTGATAAAATCAGAAGGTGTTATAGAGAGGATGAGGATCGTTTTGCATGGAATGTTTGTGGGAGTTGTTATAAACGAGTCTATTGTGCCAAGGGATTTGAAGTGGTACCATTAAATTTGTATTCCAACGCATTGAAATATTTGCCAGATGGATACAATAAAGCGGATGAACGCAATATCACTGTAGCTTTTTCAGACGAAGACGATAATCTCATAGTTCGTGTTGCATCTATTGGACCATTTGTGCCACCAAATGAAATTGATTCATTGTGGGATATTGGGGTTAGAGCATCAACAGCAGATCTTGCTTCTACTGAAGGCACAGGAAGAGGTTTGCCTACGGTAAAAGGACTTTGTAACCAATCTGGCTTTTCTGCTGAAATATCATCTGTACATAGGCCGGAAGATGAAGCTGGGTGGGGGCTGTTCACGGTTTCAATTTTGGTGCCTAAATCTGCATATGTGGATAATTCCTCAAACGATTGTAGTCGCGAGGATTGCAAGATGGGAAATTTATGAGCCTGAAATAGAGGTGTGTTATGCCTGATATTAAGGATCTTATTAAGTCGGCGAGACAGCTCATTTCTGATTACTCAAAAGTGGCGTCTCCGCAGTTGGCTCAATGTGCAGGGTTCCTGCAATCTAACAAAAGGGCACAGACGGCGACTAAGCTTTACATGTCGTCAGCGATGACCACGGACAGCATCATCATTTTAATAGAACATGGGTTGATATGGGATGCGATTTCGCTTTTCAGATCATTACTTGAAGGGTCTGCGAGATTCTGCTATCTCCTTTCGACAACTACAGAGGAAGAGGAAATTAAGCGCTTTCATGAGTTTGAAGAAGTGTTGTCTGATAAGTCTATGATGAGCCTTGAGCAGCGCGTGGCAAACATGAAGAAGGGCCATCTGTACAAGCACGATAAAACGGATGCCTATCTTGATCGAATAGAAGTTAATGTCAAGGAGATCGCCCAAGAAATAAGCGCCGCGGCAGCCGAGGTTAAAAGGAAATGGAGTTTCTTCAATTTGTCGGCTGCCTTACGATCCGAGTGTCCAGAATGGGCAGTTATGGCAGACCAGTGGGAGCTTCGATATGCGACAGCAAATTTTGCAATTCATAAAGATGGTGTGCTTGTAGGGCCAGACATAACACATTGGATGCAGGAATCGAGTTCCGATAATCCATTGGTAAGAGTATGGGCACCATCGCTTCTTTCTTTTTGCGTAGGTCTTGTTCGTGATAGGCTTGTGGTGCTTATGAGGAAGTTTGATCTTGATTGCAGTGTTTTGCGCGATGTAATGAAGCGAAACCTTGATTTCGCAAAACTAGCCACCGACATGGAGTTGGAGGCAAGGGAGAAGTTGAGGCAAGACGAAAGAGAGGGACAGGAAAGTGAGAGGTAAGCGTGCTATGGAAACTCGTAAATATCATTTAGATATACACCCTAGAATATTGGAACTTCTAGGGCCAAATCTCTATACGAACATTTACTATGTGTTGGCAGAACTGATTGCTAATGCGTATGATGCCGATGCAAAGAATGTTTATGTGATCGCAAACAAGGATGATATTACTGTAGAAGACGATGGGAAGGGGATGTCGTACTCACATGGAGATGTTGATCAGTATCTTCACGTTGCACAAGAATCAAGGGTGTCGGAAGACGATGCCGTGACTAAAAGTGGGCGGCTGAAAATGGGGCGCAAGGGGATTGGGAAGCTAGCTGCACTTTCAATCTCATCCGAAGTTTGGGTGAAAACGGTTTGCAAAGGTGAGAAGTCAGGCTTTATACTATCACGTAGTGTGCCTAAAGGGCGTGATTTGCCGGCGTTGACAAATAGCCAAATTCGTTTTGACAAAGTGAAAACTCATGGCACAGCGATTGTTATGCGTTCTCCACAGTACAAGTATCCTGATTCGCTTGATGCTATGAAGAAGAATATTCTTCGAATATTTCCTTTGGTGGATAGAACTTTTAAAATCCACCTTATTCGAGGATCAAGTGAGGTCGTGATCTCAGATTTTGATCGTGAAATCATGAAAGATCTCTGTTGCCTTATTACCCTCGGCGTCGATTTCAAGAAATTGGCAAGGTTGGTGTCAACACCAAATGGAGTAGATCGTTCTCAATTGGTGAGGAGTGATCAAGCAGTAGAGATTCCCGTAAGGTTGGCAGATAGACAAGGGAAAACGCATGATTATTTATTAACGATAAAAGGATGGATTGGTGCTTACGAGTCAACAAAGGGACGTAAGGCAAAGATGACGGATTTCCCGGATAACTTTATATCAATTTTTGCTAATAAGAAAATGGGTGAGTTTAATATCCTGCCACAGGTCGGACAAAATAAAATGAACGAGTCTTATGTGGTTGGCCAGTTACATGTTGACTTGTTTGAGTCAACGGAATTACCAGACATGGCGTTGAGTAACCGTCAAGGGTACAAGACTGAAGATGTCCGGTACCAAGAGTTTCTGAAATATGTACGTAAAAATCTTTTGGCTGAAATATTGTCGATGCGTGAGAAGTTTACGGATTTCAAGAATGCCGCAAAGAAAAAACTTAAGGAGGAGGAAGCATTACGTAAGGAGATAGAGTTGCGCGAATCAGCGGCTAAGCAGAAAAGTACAACGGTTGACACTTTTAACAAATATACGTCACGGTATGGAGATATGATTCCTAGGGAAGCTGCGCTTTCCGCATTGAACCGAGCGTTCGTTGCAGGTGATAAGATAATAGGGTTAAAACAAGAAGTAGATTCAGTTAAGAAAACTGTATTGATTAGCCACACATATGCGGACAAAGGTTTGGCAGATACGGTGTTTCAAATGTTGAAGCATAATGGTGTCCCAGTAGATGATATTCTTTATACCAATTGTGATGAAGAGGAGGCTCGTATCCCTCCAGATGAGGCTGTATATGATTATCTTAGAAAGTTTTTTGTCGAGAGTTTCTCTAATCAAAAAATTTATGTGCTGTTCGTAACGAGCGACAATACGAAGAAATCCTGGGGGGCAATGGTTGAGATTGGCGCGGCTTGGATTACTAAGGTTGATCACCGGATTTTTACAATCACACCCTATAGACCAGAGAAACCTCTTGATGATACGAAAATATGGCATCAGACTGATAGAGATGAGGAAGGTAATTTGTCGATGTCAAAATTAAGTGCGGATGTATGTTGCCAGATGATTGAACATGTATGTAAGACCTTGAGTTATACATGTAAGAGTCGTGGAGAAAATTTACGATATTTAAGAAACCTTGTTACTGTGAAGTGAATGGAATACTAGGTCGGCACGTAAGAACGTGCAAAGCGGAGTAATTGATGAAATTCCATTGGACGCGCTATCATGAAAAGAGAAAAACAACTAGTCAGATTTAGTCATTTGATGGCTGGAGAGGTTGTCGCCGATGGGACGGCGACAGCAGAACGCGGAATCGTGCTAGCAACAACGGGATTTAGATTTGCTACGAAAAGGGTGACGCGCGGTATCTTGTTGCGATGTGCCCCGTGCAGAAGAACGCCAATGGGATAGTGGGGAGAGGTAAGATCATGCATCGTCTGCGAGGATTTGACTACAAGCGGCCATTCTTCTACATGGTGACGCTGAAGCGGCTGCCGGAGCTGGCGGCCTTCTCGCAGATTTCGGATGAGGCGGAGCCGCCGCCGCAAAACGGGCCGGCACCGCAAAACGCGCAAGGGCGACCTTGTTACCTTGTTGAAAATGAAATCACCAAGGCATTCGCGCGGGTGATTCGCGAATTTGCCGCGAAGTGGTGGGGGCTGTGGCCGATAGATTGCTTTGTGATAATGCCAGATCACATTCACCTGCTCATTCGCATCAAGGATACCGGCGATCAGATGCCGCTGGGGAGCTATGTTTACCAATTAATGAAGGCGCTGGCGGTGGAGTACTGGTGCCGGACGGGGCAGGCTGAGATGGCGGCAGACGGGGCCGGCGGGATGGTGCCGGACGGGGCCGGCACCGCAAAACGGGGAGCGCGAGGCGAGAGTCTTGCTGGGGCGGTCTCGTCCGCCCCCATCTCCCCAATCTTCGAGCGATCTTGGCACGATTGGATTGTGAAGAAAGACGGCCAGCTCGCTGCCTTCACGCGCTACATCAAGGAAAACCCAGAGCGGGCTTGGCTGCGGCAGAGAAATCGGCGCTTCTTCGGCGCGGCTCGGAAGGTTTCCTTTCTTGGTCGCGAGTGGTTTGCCTACGGCAACATTGCCATTCTTGATTTGCCGGTGCTGTTGGCGGTAAAGGGGCATAGAGCCACAAAGCCCGGTTCGCCAGAATGGGAAGCGCATGTCGAAGCTTGCGGGCGAATTGGGCCTGGTGGAGCGGGCGTTGGCACCTTCATGAGCCCACTTGAGAAAGAATGCGGCAATGCGATTGCCAAGGCCGACGGCAAATGGGTTGTCCTTTCGCCAGAGGGCTTTGGCGAGCGGTGGCATCCGCCCCGCGAGAAGGAGCGCTTCTGCGCCGAGGGGCGAATGCTCTTTCTTTCGCTTTGGCCGTCGATGGAGCGGCAGCCCACGAAGCAGGAGCTTTACCAGCGCTGCCATGAGATGGGCGATATTGTGGTGGAGGGGTTAATGGTGCCGGACGGGGCCGGCACCGCAAAACGCAAGGCGTCGGACGGGGCCGGCACCGCAAAACGGGCCAAGGCGAAAGGGGAGATTTGGTATAATCTTGGCGGAGGATTGAGATGAACCATGCGGAGATGAGTTCAAGAGAACTGCTTGACCTGCTGAACGACATCGACGAGCAGGATTGGCTTGAGGCGAAATCGCTTCGGGATGACACCTCACGGTCGATTCTCGAGACCGTCTGCTCGTTATCGAACGAGCCTGGGCTTGGCGGAGGGGTGATCCTGATCGGCGTCGCGGAGAACAAGACAGGTGATGGGCCACAATATTTCGTCGATGGCGTTGACGATCCTGACAAGGCGCAGCTTGATCTCGCCACGCAGTGCAAGAGCGCGTTCAATACGCCAATTTATCCGACGATAAAGGTTGAAAAGCTTCGCGGGAAGACAGTTCTTAAGGTCATTGTCGATGAGGTACCTTTCGGACGCAAGCCGGTCTATTTCAAGAAGGACGGACTTCCCAAAGGAGCGTATCGGCGAATCGGTAGCGCCGATCTCGTTGCAACAGAGGAAGATCTTTGGCGGTTCTACGAAGACCCAGAGAGCAAGTACGACGAAACACCGGTTAAGTATTCGTCGCTTGCCGACGTTGATGAGCGCGCGGTGCAGCGCTACCGGCAGATGCGGAAGAAGGTTGATCCTGATGCCGTCGAACTCGAGTACGAGACGCCAGAGCTTTTGGCTGCGCTCGGCTGCACCAACAAGGAGAATCCAAAGGAACTCAATATGGCTGGCATGTTGCTGTTTGGCAACGAGCTGGCGATCAAGCGGGCGTGTGCAAGAGCGCGAGTCGATTACATACGCATTCTCGGGAATGACTGGCATGCGGTGGCCGATCAGTTTGACGCGGTCGATACGTATGCACCGATCTTCCTGATGGTAGATAAGCTAATGAGCATCATCTACGGTGAGCTCACCACGCGGCATCGCTTCCATCGTGATTCGATACAGCCCGAGACGGAGAAGTTCCCTGTCGAGGTGATGCGAGAGGCCATCGTCAACATGCTCATGCACCGTGATTATCGGCACGGGCAGTTTACGCAGATCATTCGCTACGACAACCGCATTGAAATCTGCAATTCGGGTTGTTCGCTTAAGCCGGATGACATGCTCGGTATGAAGGGTAGCGTCACGCGCAATGACACGATTGCCCGCGTCTGCCACGACACGAAGCTTGCCGAGACGAAGGGTAGCGGCATCGACCGCATGTGGCGCAAGATGGTCGAGGCTGGGCTATCGCGGCCGACGATGGAGTCCGACCGCACGGCATCAACATTTACGATTCGCCTGCTCTTATGTCACTTCTTTTCGGAGGAGACACTCGACTGGCTCAAGCAGTTTGCCGCGTACGAACTCAATGACAATCAGCGGACGGCGCTTGTCTTTTTGCGTGAGGTGGGCGCTCTTGATGCGGTTGCCTATCGGCAGCTCACGGGATGCAACCCTAAACTGGTTGCGAGGGAATTGGCTGGCATCAAGGATCAGGGGCTTATGATCCAGAAGGGGCGAGCTCGTGGCACATACTATGTGCCGTCAGAAAAGCTATTGGGAACATCCCAACCTCGTGAGCTTATGTCCCAACCTACGGGGCTTATATCCCAGCCTCAAGCCGTTACTGGTACACCTCTGGCCGTAAATACCACACCTCTGGCCGTAAATACCACACCTCCAGCCGCAAATACCATACCTCTGCCAAGAGATCTTGAGGATGATTTGGCGAAGCTGAAAGGCAAAGCATCGGCGGAAGTTCTGTCTTGCTTGATAGTTCGGTTGTGTTCTTGTTGCCCGATGACCAATGAAATGCTTCAAGCATATCTGAAACGGGGAAAGGTGACCATTAACAAGTTGGTGACACCGCTTATCGGCAAACGGATAGATTATCTCTACCCGATGATGCCTCATCACCCAAGGCAGGCGTATGTGGCTAAAGTGGGAGTTGAAAATGGGGAGATTGTATGAAATCTGAAGATACAAAAGTCGAGGTCGCCGCGTGGCGGGTTTCTGCTCCCTCGGATTGTGGCTGGTTGCTATCAGTAGGGGACGAGCATTATTATTTCGAAGCGGTAAAGCCCGGCGATGTCGTGCTGCTGTTGGATGAATCGGGAGATACGGCATGGGGAGCGAGGCGGGTGTTTCTAGTGAGACGGGAACTTGGTCGAAGCATTGTTTATTTTGACCGTGCCCTTGATTTCCCGCATGGCGTTGAAATCCCTTTTGCTGGCTCTGGTGACAAGTGCGTACTGCGGAAGATTGATTTTGATTCGTTTAATGCGGTGCTTGGATGTGCACATCCTCCGCATCCGACCGATCCAGCACATCCCGATGAATATGATTGCGAGGGTTGGTCTTATGATGCGCTTTGCCAATGCACTCCCACGGACAATCCAGATGCCCGTGCCTATGTAAGGCAGTTGTTGGAGACGATTGTCACGGACGACCTACTTGGTCCTGCGCAGGGCCCAGAAGAGGAGATTGTCGGCATGAGCGTCCGCGACCGATACATTCTTGGGCGTCTTGGTCCGCGTCGCGTCGACGAATTTGTTGCTGCGGCTCCTACGGATGAAGAGATTCAAGAAGCGGCCGAGTCGCCTGATGAAAACAAAAACGGCAACGAAGATCATGCTGAGCATGATGAGTCCAAGACTCCGGCGACCGACATTGCCGAGGAGGAGCCAGAAGAGGATGTGGCGGATTCTTTCGACATGACGCGTTCAAGTTCCCTTGTTCCGTCCTCGATGGGACTCACATTCACCATAGATGCAGACCTTCCAGATATTGAGGTAACGGTTTCGTGGGGCAGCTATTATCGCACAAAGAGCGAAGAGGCGGTTAATCCAGATACGGGCAAGCCGCTTAATTGCTGGAAGCGTGTTCCGTTTGGCGGCACGAGGGTTATCAAGCTTGCAGAAGGGGCTATTGAGGAATACGGCCCAGATGATCGGATAGGAACTGTTTCCGTGATTGGCAATGTGACGCGTCCAATTGGGGATTCGCGATTGGTTACGCTGTTCCTCGTCAACAAGCAGATGGAGCCGAAGGAGAATCGCGACGCCGCGTGGCTTTTCCAGCCGGAAATCATCGTGCGCTCTCCAGACGGCAAGGCAATATTCAAGAAGCGTCCACTTCAGAATCTCTCGAAGGACGACCCAGAGTTGAAAGCACTCGACATGATCTATCGCAAGAAGGTCGAGTTTGCCGTAGGGCACAATACATCTATTCATGCGACTGCTTCTGGCGAGAACTATGAGCAGGCGATAGAAATCAAGACGACGTTCATTCCGCACTACGAGGTGCCGACGACGGAAGTTCCGGGAGATGACATGGGTGACCGTCCAGCCTTGAGGGACATCAAGTCGTATCATAAGCTCAATATGAGGGCGATCGCGGCGGACATCGTTTCGGCCACGCCGTCTGAGATTGACGCAGGCGTGCTAGGTCAGCTTGTCGGCGACTATGCGCTTTGGATAGACGAGCAGAAGGCCAAAGCTGCCACACATGAGTTTGATTTCTTCCGCAAGGAGGCAGACGAGAACCTCAAGAAGTGCAGCGAGATCCTTGAGCGTCTGAAAAGCGGCATCAATGTCCTAAAGACAAATGCCGACGCGCGCAAGGCGTTTGCTTTTGCCAACAACGTAATGGCTGATCAGCGTGTTCATTCTATCTATTCTCTTGCTCGCCGTCGGCAGAGGCCGGCTTCGCTGGAGGGCATAGAGAGCGATGTGTCTTCCCATGAGTGGCGTCCATTCCAGCTGGCGTTTTTGCTGCTCTCGATCCCTTCGCTCGTTGATCCTGCACATGTCGATCGCACAAGTCCGCTGGAGGCATACGCCGATCTTCTCTGGTTCCCGACTGGCGGCGGCAAGACGGAGGCATATCTTGGCGTGGCGGCGTTCACGATGGCGATACGCCGATTGCAGGGCAATCTAGGTGGGCTCGATGCCAGCCGGGGTCTGTCTGTCATCATGCGCTATACTCTGCGCCTTCTTACCGTGCAGCAGTTTCAGAGAGCGTCGACGCTTCTTTGCGCTATGGAGTCTGAGCGGCAGAGTCATCCTGAGATATGGGGAGAGGAACCGTTCACGCTCGGACTTTGGGTCGGTCACCAGACGGCACCAAACACGTTTGAAGACAGTAAAAACGCCATTAGGGATGCGCGGAACGGACGTAATGTTGGCGGCACATCTCCTGCGCAACTCTCGACTTGCCCTTGGTGCGGTGCGCCGATTGATCCTCAGAGAGATATCATAGCGGACGACAAGACGCGTACGACCACGCTATATTGCAGTGATCCGCATTGCATCTTCTCCGAGACTCAGGAACGCGGCGGCATCCCGGTGAAGGTGGTGGATGACGAGATGTACCATCGACCGCCGACAATGATGATCGCCACTGCGGACAAGTTCGCGCAGATGGCCTGGCGAGGTTCTGTGAGGACGCTATTTGGCCACGTGGAGAAGGAATGTTCGCGGCATGGGTTGGTCTATCCTGACGACAAGGACTGCAACGGCACTCATACCAAGCCCGCGACGCATGCGAAGGCAATTGCTCCGATTCGTCCGCCAGACCTAATTATCCAGGACGAGTTCCATTTGATCAGTGGGCCGCTTGGAACGATGGTGGGGCTCTATGAAACCGCTGTTGACGAACTTTGTTCTTGGAAACTTGACGAGAATACGGTCGTGCATCCTAAGATCGTCGCATCTACGGCAACAGTTCGTATGGCGGATGAGCAGATTCGCCGCGTTTTCTACCGCAGATGCTCAGTCTTTCCCCCTAGCGGCATTGACGTAGAGGACAACTTCTTCTCCGTGCAACGCCCAATCAAGGAACGGAGCGGACGCGACTACATTGGCATTTGTGCGCTTGGCTTGTCGCGCCCGGCCGCGCTAATCAGGACTTACGTAGCGTTCCTCACGGCTGGACAGACGCTTCTGAACAGCTTTGGTCGCTTGGCAGACCCATATATGACAGCTGTCGGCTATTTCAATTCGTTGCGCGAACTTGGCGGCATGCGGCGTCTTTCGGAAGACGACGTGCAGACACGTAGCTACCGTGTGGCGATGGACAGCCGCGTGGCTCGTCCTGGCCTAACGCAGAGGCGCGTCACTATGATCGACGAGTTGACGTCTCGCGTGAGCAGCCGCGACATTCCTCAAAAGCTTGCGCAGTTGGAAATAGAGTTCAAGCAGAAATGGGAGAAGGGCGATGCGCGAGCGATTGATATCGTCCTTGCCACCAACATGCTTTCCGTCGGCGTCGACGTAGATCGCCTCGGGCTTATGATCGCGAACGGGCAGCCGAAAAACACGGCTGAGTATATTCAGGCGACTTCGCGCGTAGGGCGAAAGTTCCCCGGCATCGTATGTACCGTCTTCGCCTGGTCGCGTCCGCGCGACTTCTCCCACTATGAGATGTTCGAGCATTACCACGCAACGTTCTACAAGCAGGTCGAGGCGCAGAGCGTCACGCCGTTTGCGCCACGTGCACTTGATCGTGGCTTGACGGGGGCGATGGTCAGCGAGATGCGCCTTGATTCCCTGGAACTTGCTCCGAATACTGGTGCGAGTGCGTTGAAGACATCCGCTGATGCTCGTGCAACTCATGTTCGCGATGTTTTTGTAAAGCGTGCAAAGAACATCATGCAGAGCAATGAGTCTGGCGATGAGATGTCAGAGGAAATCAAGGCTCGTATAGACCATTGGGTTTCGGAGGCTACCCAGGCTGGGCGTACCCTTGGCTACGAACGCAAGAGCAGACAGGGGGAGGTCGTGCCTCTTCTGAAACGGCCTGGCATTATGGCATGGGATAAAACCACTGTGCCGACCTCAATGCGTGAGGTGGAAAGCAGCGTGCGACTCATAATGGATAAGCGGAAACTCTCGCCTGGCGAACTAAAGTGTGCGCCGTGGGAACATCAGAAGAGCGAGAGTGGGAATGGCGAGAATGAAGGGGAGGGCTGACCATGGGTAATACATGTCGAGTTGGCAATATCCGTCCGAGCCAGTTGCTGTGGACGTATGGACCAGGGGCGATGATCGACCTGCCGAATTTCTCTGTAATGACGATGGGGCTTGATTCATGGAAACAAGATCAATGCCACTTGATTGAGGAGCCACGGCTTTTGGAACAGGTGCGGAAGATGTGTGGCTCGCAGGTTGAACGGATGTTGCAGCCGCCGGTCTGCGAAACAGAACTCGATAATCCAAATGATCCGCATTCCTACATAGGTGTTCCTGTGCAGCCGTTCCCGCGTTGGTTTCGTTGCGTCAAATGCGGCATGATGGCTGAATACGATTCCGGGTTGTTCGACATCAAGGAGAACTTCTACCGTTCTGAGCGTACGCGCTTCGTTCATACGAATTGTCCAAAAGGCCACGGCAAGCCGGTCGATGCTGTGCCCGTACGCTTCCTCGTGGCTTGCAAGCATGGTCATGTGGACGATTTCCCATGGCGCTGGTTTGTCCATGATGGACCGTCTGATTGCCAAGGGGCGCTCTATTTCTATGAAAAAGGTGCATCGCTCCAGACGGAGAATCTGTGGGTGGAGTGCAAAGGATGCGGAAGACGCAAGTCTCTCGCCAAGGCTTTTGGACAGATCGGGCAGGAGACACTTCCGGCGTGTCGCGGACACCACCCGCACCTTGGCTATGATGCCGATAGCTTCTCTGAGTGCAAGGAGAAACTACGCCCCATCCTCTTGGGCGCGACGAATAGCTGGTTCCCAGTTACGGTCTCGGTTCTCGCGATTCCGACCCGAGACAATGAACTTGCTCAGCTTGTTGCAGATAATTGGCCGGCCCTTAATGCGGCACAGACGGAAGATATGCTTGCAGCATTCTTCGCAATGTGGACAGCGACGAACGAGAAGGCGGATTTGCGGTCTTACGGTGTTCATGACGTTTGGCAGGCCATTCAGAAAGAGCGCATGCCCAAGAAGGCTGGAGAAGTTACGGATGAGGATATCAAGGTTCCAGAATGGAATGAGTTGATAAGCGAGAAGCCTATTGGGAAGTTTCCGTTCTTTGTCTGCAAGAAGGGCGTTGTGCCAGACCCATTCACGAACGAGATACGCAAGGTTGTTCTCCTTGAACGACTTCGCAAGGTCAATGCACTGGTAGGCTTTACACGCATTGAAGCAAGAGATGAGTTTGCGGACGATGTTGCGAATCCGTCAGGTCTATGCAAGGGGCCACCCAAGTTCGTTCCTGCATGTGAAGTTTTTGGCGAGGGTCTCTTTCTCCAGTTTGATGAATCTGTCATTGCAAAGTGGGAAGCACTTCCGGCTGTTAAGAAGCAGGAAGAGGAACTTCGCAAGGCATACGCTGGCTGGCGGGCCAACAGGGGGCTTGACCCTACCAAGGGATTCCCTGTGGCACGTTTTTATTTGCTGCACACCATTTCTCACCTGTTTATACGTGAACTTGCGTTGGAATGTGGTTACAATGCCGCTAGCATTCAAGAGCGCATCTACGCCAAGTCGGGCGAGAAGCCGATGGCGGGAATCCTTGTCTATACTGCGGCGTCCGATTCAGACGGCACCTTGGGCGGGCTTGTTGGGTTGGGTGCGCCAGATAAGCTCGGCACAATCTTGAAGAAGGCTCTTGCTCGCGCCGAGACATGTTCGTCTGATCCGCTGTGCAGCGACCATAAACATACTGCCGATTGGTCATTGCATGGTGCAGCGTGTCATGCCTGTGCATTTGCTGCAGAGACATCATGCGAGGTTGGCAATCGCTATCTTGACCGTTCTCTTGTAGTTCCGACTTATGCCGTAAAGGATGCGGCCTTTTTCAATGGGGAGGGAGTGTGAAGCCGGTGTATGCCATCATCGCCAAGATCGCGTCGGAGCTGCCGTCAGATTGCATTCAAATGGCGGCGAAGAAACTTGCCTCAGGCGTTCGCTGCGATGATGCTGTCGCGCTCTGGGGAGGTGCCTTGTCGCATAAGAAGCTTATCTGCGATTTTGGTGTTGCCGCGGTCGAATCTGGGCTGTCGTCGGCAGAGATAGCATCAGCTTTAGTTTCTGCGGCAGTTACGGCAGAAGGTTTTTTTGAAGAGAATACGGTAGACATCCTCTGGACAGGGCCGACGACGACTGCCGTTCCTGTTCGTCGAATGGAACAGTCTCTTTGCGAGTTGATAGATTCTGCTCAGAAGAAGTTGCTGATTGTCAGTTTCGTCGCGTATAAAGCAGAGAAGGTTTATGCGGCAATCCAATCGGCTATAGAACGTGGAGTCCGCGTGTCTTTCTTGACCGAAGCGTCTAAAGAGCATGGTGGTTCGCTGGATGTCGATCCGTCTGATTTGCTAAAGAAAATGTTTCCTAATGTGGATTTCTATCGCTGGGAGAATTCTGATTCATCGCGTCCGGCTGTTGTACATGTGAAGTGTGCCATTGCAGATGAAAGAAGGGCGCTTGTCACGAGTGCGAACCTCACGGGAGCGGCGATGGACAACAACATGGAGTTGGGCTTGATGATTTCCAGTCGTCGGGCTTCTGGCAGAATGGCAGCCCATTTTGCCGCGCTCGTCACCGAGCATATTATCAAAAAGATATGAAAGGACGCTGTAGCATGTCTAACATTCAGGATAAGGTTACAGATTTTGCGAAGCATCTTTATGAACTTGAGCAAGAATGGGATATTCTCAAGGAAGAGATCGACGGCAAATTCACGACGATGAAGCAAGCGTTGGAGTCAACTCGGCAGTCAAATGTCGAGGATAAGTACAAGATGCTTGCAAAGTCTCAGGCGAAGAAGCAATCTGGCGATTTCCCATATCCTGTTGGGGAGATGGTCAAGGTCGCATTCCCAGAGCTATTCAAACGTAAGTTGGTTAGCGCAGGAGACGTGGCATATCTGCTTTCAGCGCGTGCGTCTAAAGACTTTAAGATGCGTGGCAGCATAGTTCTGCGCATATTCACAACAGAAGATGATCCTGGGCTTTTTTCTAGCGGTCATCGCCGTTATTACAAGGAAATCCCGCCGCTCGAACTTGGCTCCAAAAAGTATCATCTTTCAAGCCAGTTCTTCCCTGAGTCTCGCGAGCCAGTTCTAAAGTGGGTCTATGCGCATGGCCTTAAAAAGAAGGATCTCATAGCCGCTATCGCATCTAGGCGGTAACAATCAGAATCAGGAATCGTGGGGACGGCGAGGGAAGTCCATGGGGACAGACCCCATGAAGCCGCTGTAATAACGGCGTGTGGCATGGGCGGCGGCTGCGCATAGTGCGGCAACGGGCCCTATTCCATGCCCTGACGGCGCGGAGCATCCGCCCCTACGGGACGGCCGCATTCCCCCGACGGGTTGGGCGTTCTCACCCAACGGGTGGTTAGGCTTCCCTCAACAGGGGTTTTGAGTTCCCCCAACCGCCACCGCGTTTCGCGCTATGGCGGTCAAGGCGGGGGACAAAAACGGGCTTCCCTCTGCAGGTGCAGAGCGCGGCTGGGACAGACCCCGCATACCCCAACTCCAACTCCTGACCCCAGACTCCTGACCCCTGACCCCTAACGCTACGGGGACAGGCCCCGCGAAACCAGCCATCTCTGCGCTCTCTGCGTCTCTGCGTGAGAAAATCCGTGGGGACACACCCCATGAAACCACTTTAATAACGGCGCGGGAATCGGTTCTCTCCTGCTGGGTTCGGCATCCTGCCCTGTACGGGGGTTCAGTCTCCCCTGTACGAGGGTCTCACTTCCCCTGTACGGACAAACTGCTTCCCTCTACAAAAACAAACCCACCACTCTCCAACTCCAACTCCTGACCCCTGACTCCTACCCCTACCCCTCCTGACCCCTAACTCCTAACCCCTGACCCCTGACTCCTAACCCCTGACCCCTAACGCTACGGGGACAGACCCCCGCGAAGCCGTCTGAGTTTTGGTATAATATCCGTCCAGTGGAGATGTATATGAATATGGCGAAAATCCTTGGGGACACACCCCATGAAACCACTTTAATAACGGCGTGGGGATCGGTTTTCTCCTGCTGGGTTCGGCATCCTGCCCTGTACGGGGGTTCAGTCTCCCCTGTACGAGGGTCTCACTCCCCCTGTACGGACAAACCGCTTCCCTCAAGCCTGTGGGGACAGACCCCTAACTCCAACTCCTGACCCCTGACCCCTAACTCCTGACCCCTAACCCTCCAACTCCAACTAAGAACTCCAACTAAACGGCGTGGGGACGGACCCCGCGAAACCTCTCCGCGACTCCGCCACTCCGCGTGAGTTGAGGGTGATTGGATGTGTATCGGATTTGCCGCGAAACGCCGTAATATGGTATAATTCGTCCGCAATGGTTTGATGGGCTGCGGCGGACGAGCCGTTGCGTGTAAGTTGAGAAAAACAAGCGGATGGTGGAAGAAGATATAACGAAGCCCATGTCTGGCAAGCGAACATTTGACGCGGCATTTCTGAGGCTCGGCAAATCGAAGTTTCGGAGCCGCTTTCGGCTTTCGGCTGCGGACAGGAAGTACATATCGGAAAAGGGCTTGGATACAATACGCCGTCATTGCGAGGATTTCATTCGCATGCGGCTGGCGCCTGCCAATCCGCAAAACGACGGGAAGCAGACGCCAATGCGAGGCCATCCCGTTTTCGTCGCACAACACGCTTGTGCCTGTTGTTGCCGTTCTTGTCTTGAGAAGTGGTGGAAAGTGCCGCGAGGCATTCCAATCAGCCCGGAGCGGCAACAAGGCATCGTCGATTTTCTCATGGCATGGATCATGCGGTCAGCCAGTGGGGACAGACGGAAGGGCCTGACATGAACGCTGGAAGATACATATCGCTTGTTGTCGCTGTGGCGCTGTTAGCTGTCGCGCCGTCGTCGCATGGCGCCGAGGCGTCCGTCGCGGACAAGGTGCTCGCCGTCGAGCCTGCTGCGGTTTTTGAGCTCATGCCGCTGGCGCTCGAGGCCGTGGCTATCCAGGGGCGGGCTCGCGAACGTGAGGCGGCGCATGCCGCGGCGCTTGCCAAGCGCGGCATTGCGGAGGTCCCGGCGTGTGGCACCGACCGCTATACGCTCGACACAGGCGGGCTCCTTGACGGGTTCTCCTTCGACGAGATGGGGGAGTTCTACATCGACCGCCGCTTCGTGACTGACGAGGAGATGAAGACCGTAAGGAAGATCGAGGCGTGGATAAAGAAGTGGTTCCCGTCCAAGACGTCGAAGAGGCGCGTTCGGGAGCTGCCGTCCGGTAAGCCGGGCGTGCCAGTGTTCCGCGGTTTCGAGGACGCGCGCTACCAGGCCCACGACGAACTTATCGTGAGGCTCGTCAAAGAGTTCAACGCCGACAAGGCTTCCGAGTGCGGCGGTCTCGCGCACCAGGCGGAGAAGATAGCGGACATCACCCCCGCGCTCGTCAAGGCGCACATGATCGAGGAGTCCGGCGGAAACGGCCCAGCCTCGAAGGCCGCGTGGGCAGTCGATCCGCTGCAGGTCAACGTGCCCGGCGACTGGGGCGACGAGAAGAAGCTCGTGGGGCTCAAGAAGCCGGCGAAGCGCAACGAGGGCAATGTCGAGCAGAACGTCCGCGCGGCGATACGCTATCTTTCGCGCAAGGGGTTCGGGGCGTCGGGGCGTCCTGCGTCGGAGCGCCCGAAAGGCTATTTCGACGGCTGGAAGAAGGCGCTGCAGCGCTACAACGGCCGGCGCGACCGCACCGAGACAGACCGCTACTACAGCGACGAATACGCCGACAAGATCGTGAAGCGCGCTTCCGACCCGTCGCTCTTCGTGCCGATAGAGATAAAGCTTGCGAAATGAAGTCTGTGGGGACAGACCCCACGGGAACTGCGGGGACAGGCCCCATATTTGCCGCGGAACGTCGGAATATGGTATAATTCGCCCGTAACGAGTTGATGGGCGTACCATTTTCTCCGCATATCATGATTGAAGCTATATCCTGCAACTGGCAAGGGTTCCTGTCGGCGTTGTCGGCGGGATTCCCCGTTGCATGCGATGTGCTGTGCGTTCTTCTGTCCATAGTGTTCGCATGGTCGACGTTAGTCGTCCTTGTCGGGTTGATAAAGCCGGCGAAGCGTCATCCCAAGGCAAAGACAAGGAGGCGGTTCGCCGTGCTTGTCTGCGCACGAAACGAGGAGTCCGTCATACGCCTGCCAGTGAAGAGCGTCCTCATGAGCAACTACCCGGCCGACTGCCGCGAGGTGATAGTCCTGGCGGACAACTGCACGGACAGGACGGCCGCAGTCGCCCGCGCCGCCGGCGCGACGGTATGGGAGAAGACCGTCCCCAGCTCAGGGAAGGGCGACGTGCTCGCGTGGGGCATCGAGCGGCTCATGGAGCGCGGCGGATTCGACGCCATCGCCGTCTTCGACGCCGACAACATAGTGTCCGACGGCTTTTTCGACGCGATGAACGACGCGTTTGAAGACGGCGAGACGGTCGTCACGGGGAGGAGGCAGTCCTCGAACGCCAGGGCCAACGTCATCTCTGGGTGGTATGCCGTCTACTGGGACGTCATGAACGAGCTCTCTAACCGCGTTCGGACCAACCTTGGGCTTTCTGGCAAGCTGACGGGGACGGGCTATGCGTTCTTGCCGTCCGTGCTGGAGGGCGGAAGGTGGGATACGCGCACGATGGTTGAGGACGTGGAGTTCACAGTCCAGACCAACCTGCGCGGCCATCGCGTCGCCTATGCGCCTGACGCCGACTATGCGGACGAGCAGCCCGTCACGGTCTTCCACATGTGGAGGCAGCTGCGCAGGTGGTCGACAGGCGGCTGGCAGGTCATCCGCCGCTATTTCCTGCCTTGGGTCAAGTGCCTCCTGCGCCATCCGTCGCTGCGGCTCTTTGACAGCTTTTTCGCCATACTGACGGGGATATCCGTGGCGTTCGTCCTTTTCTTCAACGTCCTGGCGATAGCCGTCAAGGCCGGTTGCGGCGTAGTCGACCAGTCGGCGGTGAGGTTCTTCGTCTCGGTGTTCGTCTTCGTTTTTGCAATGAGCTGGATCACCGCCTGGGCGGCGGTTGCGCTTTCCCCGCAGAAGCGTCGTCCGAAGGCGAGGTCGGTCGTCGCGTTCCCGCTGTTTTCGCTGGTCCTGTCCTCGTCGGTGCTCTACACCCTGGTGCTTCCGACGCGCGTCTGGAAGCCGATTCCCCATTCCGGCGACGAGAAGTAATACCGTGGGGACAGACCCCGCAGAAGACCGTGGGGACAGACCCCGCGAGTCAAAGGCGAAGGCGGCGATTGACTTGGCGCGGGATTTTTAGGATAATACCCTAAACCACAAATCTGCGACTTGGAGACAATGAAGACAAAACCTCTTTTCATAGTGATGTCTGCGCCGTCGGGGTGCGGAAAATCGACTTTGATCGACATGCTCCTGCAGGAGTACTGCGACATCGTATATTCCATATCCTGCACGACGCGCGAGCCGAGGGGCGAAGAGGAGGACGGCATCGACTACCATTTCCTTGAGCGCGGGCGCTTCGAGGAGCTCGTGAAGGAGAACGCCTTCATCGAATATGCGCTCGTCCACGGCAACTACTACGGGACCTTGCGGCGGCCGATAGAGGAGGTGCTGGCGGAGGGCAATTCGATAGTGCTCGACATCGACGTGCAGGGGGCTGCGAAGGTGCGCGACTACGTCCGCGCCCTGCCCGACACCGACCCGCTCAAGGTCGGCTACGTCGATATCTTCATAAACCCGCCGTCGATGGAGGAACTGCGCGCCCGCCTCGAAGGGCGCGGCACGGACTCGCCCGAGACGATAGAGCGCAGGCTCGCCAACGCGGAGGGCGAGATGGCCCGTGCCGGCGAATACATGTACAGGGTGGTGAACGACGACCTGGGGATGTGCTACAAGCGCCTTTGCGACCTCATAGACGCATTGAGCGGCCGCATGTAGGAGGAACAAAACAAGATGAGAAGATTGAGATATGCGATGGCAGGCGGGGCGGAGGGCTCCTTCATCGGGCCGATACACAGGACCGCCGTGAGGATGGACGACCTCGCCGACCTTGTCGCCGGGAACTTTTCGAGAAACGCGAAGACCAACGCCGCGACGGGGGAGAGCCTGCGGCTCGATCCGGCGAGGGTGTATGGCGACTGGCGCTCGCTCATCGCGGGCGAGAAGGGGAAGGTGGACTTCCTCGTCATCTGCACGACGAACGAGACGCACTTCGCGATAGCGAAGGCGGCGCTTGAGGCGGGGATGGACGTATTCTGCGAAAAGCCCCTCTCCCTCACGGTAAAGGAGGCCGAGACGCTCGGGCGCATCGCCGCGCGGAAGAAGCTCGTCCTCGGAGTCCCGTTCACCTACACGGGCTACCCGATGGTGAAGCTCGCGCGCGACCTCGTCGCCAAGGGCGAGCTCGGGCGGATAGACAAGATATCCCTCGAATACGTGCAGGGCTCTTTCAGGAAGCCGGACCGCCGCAACTCGTGGAAGATGGATCCGAAGATCGCGGGGCCGAGCTGCGTCGTCGCCGACATAGGGGTCCACGCCTTCACCCTGATTGAATACGTCTCCGGCCTCAGGGTAAAATCCCTCCTCGCGGACCTCTCCTCCTACGCGAACGACACCGGCCTCGACGACGACGCGTCGGTCTTGATGCGGCTCGGCGGCAGCGAGCCGTCGCCGCCATGCCGCGTGCCGAAGGCGTCGCTTGTGACTTCGAAGATCGCGACTGGCGAGGAGAACGGCGTGCGTCTTAGGGTCTATGGCGACAAGGCCTCGCTCCACTGGGACCAGGAGGAGCCCAACCGCCTGACCGTCAAGTATCCGACGAAGCCCGACGCCACCTACCGGCGCAACGCGCCGTATGCGGCCGCCGCGTCGCGCGCCTCCGTCGCCGCGTCGCGCTTCCCCGCCGGACACCACGAGGGATTCGTGGAGGCGCTTGCAAACATCTACGACGAGTTCGTCGCCGCGGTCGCCTCCCGCAAGCCCCGCGACTGCCCGGGGGCGCTGGAAGGCATCCGCTCCATGAAGTTCGTGGAGGCCTGCCTCAAGTCGGCGAAGGCCGGAGTGAAGTGGACTAAAATCTGAGATTGTGATAAAATACACGGACTAAGAAAATTCGCATTGGAGTTCCATACTAGTAATGAAGATAAGCAGCAAGAATCTGGACAAGTGCCAAGTACGCCTTTCTGTCGCGCTTGATGCGGCGGAGGTGGCGGAAATCATCAACGAGGTCGAGAAAACTTTCGTGCGCGAGGCGCAGATGCCGGGGTTCCGCAAGGGCAAGATTCCTCTTGCCCTCGTGCGCAAGGAATTCAAGAACGGCATCGAGCAGGAGGTCAAGCGCGAGATCGTCCAAAAGAAGTATCCGGAGGCCCTCAAGTCGGAGAGCATCGACGAGGTCGCCCTTGCCGACATACAGGACCTCGCCTACGACGAGAAGGGCGGCGGGTTCGTCGCCATCGTCGAGGTGAAGCCCAAGTTCAAGCTTCCGACCTACAAGGGCCTCAAGATCGAGAGCCGCGACGCTTCCGTCGGCGACGACGCCGTGCAGGCCCAGCTCGACCGCATTCGCGCTGCCTATGCGAAATACGAAGACGCCAAGGAGGGTGAGGCCGTCTCCGAGGGCGATTTCGTGCAGATCGACTACGATGGCTTCATCGGCGGCAAGAAGATCCTCGAGATCAACCCCGAGGCGAAGATCGTCGGCGAGGGCCGCGGGTTCTGGACCCAGGTCGAGGAAGGGCGCTTCCTCCCCGAGATCCTCGAAGCCCTCAAGGGCATGAAGGCCGGCGAGACGAAAGAGGGTGTCAATGCGAAGTTTGACAAGGAGTCCGCTCCCGAGGGGCTCAAGGGCGAGAAGGCGACCTACAACCTGACGCTCAAGAGCTTCCGCCGCCGCATCCTCCCGGATGACGCGGAGTTCGCGGAGAAGGCGAAGGCCGAGTCCGTCGAGAAGCTGAGGGCCACGATCAGGGAGTCCCTCGAGAAGTCCGCCATCCAGGCCGAGACGGTGCGCCGCGAGAACGAGGCGGTCGAGCTCCTTCTCAAGAAGTGCTCCTTTGACGTGCCCGCGAGCCAGGTCCGCCGCGCGATGGACGGCTATCTGCAGGAGCTCGCCCAGCGCGCCCAGTATTCCGGCCTCGACGCAGACTATTTCAAGACCAACCGCGAAAGCATCATGAAGGACGCGGAGGAGGCCGCCACGAAGCAGGTCCGCCTCTGGTACATCCTCGAGGCGATCGCGGCGGAGGAGAAGATCGAGGCCGACGACGGCGACCGCGGCAGGAAGACCATCGAGTTTGTCCTGGCGAACGCGAAGAACTGACGAAGGAGGAGGCATGAACTCTTACATGGTTCCCTATGTGGTCGAACAGACCGGCAAGGGCGAGCGGACCTATGACATCTACTCCCGCCTGTTGCTCGACCGCATCGTGTTCGTGTCCGGCGAGGTTAACGACGACATGGCCAACGCCGTATGCGCGCAGCTTCTCTTCCTGCAGTCGCAGGACGCGAAGAAGGAGATTTCCGTGTATATCAATTCGCCGGGCGGCAGCGTCACGGCGGGGCTTGCGATCTACGACACGATGCAGTTCGTGAAGTGCCCCGTCGCCACCTACTGCATCGGCCAGGCCGCGTCGATGGGCGCGGTGCTCCTGACGGCGGGCGCGAAGGGCCGTCGCTTCTCCCTCCCCAACGCGCGCATAATGATCCACCAGCCGTGGGGCGGCGCCGAGGGCAAGGCGAGCGACATCGAGATCACCGCGCGCGAGATACTCCGCCTCAAGGACCGCCTCAACGAGATCCTTGCCAAGCATTCCGGCCGCAAGGCCTCGGAAGTCGTCAAGGACACCGACCGCGACCACTTCATGTCGGCAGAGGAGGCGAAGGAGTGGGGGCTCATCGACGAGGTGCTCGGGTGAGCCGCAGCGAGCTCTTCTGCTCCTTCTGCGGGCGTTCGTCGAAGGAAGTCGCGGTGATTCCCGGGGTTGACGGGAACATCTGCGTCGATTGCGTAAAGCACGCGGGCGAGATGGTCGCGAGGAACGAGCGCGCCAAGTCCCCCGTTCCGCCGATGCAGCCGACTCCGGCTCCCTCCGAGATCAAGAAGTTCCTCGACCAGTATGTCATCGGCCACGACGAGGTGAAGAAGGTCCTTTCCGTCGCGGTGCACAACCACTACCGTCGTCTCGAATCGACGGAGGCGGCAGCCGCCGACAAGGGGAAGAAGCAGGGAAAGGCCGCGTCCGACGAATTCGCCGACGTCGAAATAGAGAAGTCCAACATCCTTCTCATCGGGCCCACGGGCTGCGGAAAGACTCTTCTTGCGAAGACCCTCGCGAGGATGCTCGGCGTTCCATTTGCAATCGGCGACGCGACGGTGCTCACCCAGGCGGGCTACGTGGGCGAAGACGTAGAGAACCTCGTTCGCTATCTCCTCCAGAACGCCGACGGCAACGTGGAGCTTGCGAAGCGCGGCATAATCTACGTTGACGAAATCGACAAGATCGCCTCCAAGACCGACAACGTCTCGATAACGCGCGACGTCGGCGGCGAAGGCGTGCAGCAGACCTTGCTCAAGATCGTGGAAGGGACGATCTGCCGCATCCCTCCGAAGGGCGGGCGCAAGCACCCCGACCAGGAATACATCGAGGTCGACACCTCCAACATCCTCTTCATATGCGGCGGCGCGTTCGTCGGGCTCGACAAGATTGTCGCCGAGCGAAAGGGGCGCAACGTCATCGGCTTTGGCGCGAAAGGCGCGGCGGCGGAGACGCCGGATGCTAAGGGCCTTGCCGACGGGATCAATCCCCAGGACGTGAGGCCGGAGGACCTTGTTAAGTTCGGCCTCATTCCCGAGTTCACAGGCCGCCTTCCCGTCATCACCACGATGAAGGACCTTTCTGAAGACGACCTCGTAAGAGTCCTCACCGAGCCCAAGAACTCCCTCGTCAAGCAGTATCGCAAGCTCCTTTCCATGGACGGCGTCGATCTCAAGTTCGAGCCTGAGGCACTCCGCGAGCTCGCAAAGGCCGCGCTCGCCCGCAAGACCGGCGCGCGCGGACTTCGCGCCGAGATGGAGCGGCTTATGACCGACATCATGTACGAGGCTCCTGGCAATCCGGCGATGAAGTCGGTTACGGTTACGCCCAAGATGATAAAGGAGCGCCTGGGATGACCATTAAGGTCTTGAAGTCGAAGCTTCACCGCATCCGCGTCACGGAGGCGTGCCTCGAATACGAGGGGTCGCTTACTCTCGATCCAGACGACATGGAGGCCGTCGGCATCGTGCAATTCGAGAAGATCCTCTGCGCAGACCTCGAGAACGGCAACAGGTTCGAGACGTATGCGATTGCCGGCAAGAGGGGCAGCCACGTCTGCTGCCTGAACGGAGCCGCCGCGCACCAGGGCTCGGTAGGCGACAGGCTCATCGTCATGGCGTTCGCCGACATGACGCCGGAGGAGGCGGCCGGCTGGCAGCCTCTCGTAAAGCACTTCAAAGGCTGACAGGCCATGCTTCACGTCGTTGCGACTCCGATCGGGAATCTCGGCGACCTTTCGCCGCGCGCCCTTGAGGCCTTCAAGTCTGCCGACGCGATAGCCTGCGAGGACACGCGGCGGACGTGGCAGCTCTTGTCGCACTTCGGAGTGCCGCGCCCGCGCGACATGTTTTCCTACAGGCAGGGCAACGAAGAGCGCGTGACGGCGAGGATTCTCGCCGAGCTTTCGGCTGGCAAGGAGGTGGTCCTCTGCTCCGACGGCGGCTATCCCGGAATAAGCGATCCCGGCTACAGGCTCATTAGGACCTGCGCCAAGGGCTCTATTCCCTACGAGGTGCTGCCAGGCGCGTGCGCCGTCGAGGTCGCGCTCCTTGCGAGCGGGCTATCTACTTCTTCATACGTCTTCCGCGGCTTTCCGCCGCGCGGGCCGGGGGCGCTTCGCAGGTGGTTCGCCTCCGAGGCCGAAAGCGAGCACACGATTATCTGCTACGAGTCGCCGTTCCGCATCGCGGCAACGCTCGCCGCCGCCCTCGATGCGCTCGGCGACCGCGAGGCCGCCGTCTGCATAGAGCTTACGAAAATGCACGAGCGCGTCTCGCGCGGCTTTCTCTCCGATCTCGTCGCCGAGTTCGACGGCCTCAAGGTCAAGGGCGAAGTCGCGCTCGTGATAGCGGGGAGCAATCCGAAGTTTGCGCGCGGGGGAGGCGCGGTGGAGTGACCGTCCTCGGCATAGATACGTCGCTGAGATCTACGGGATACGGCGTCATCGAGGCGAGCGGCTCTCGGATGCGCATGCTCGACTGCGGGAACATTGCGAACGGTCCGAAGGTGCCGCTTACCGAGTGCCTTCGGGCGATAAACGAGAAGGTTGCCGCCCTCATCGCCGAATACGCCCCCGACGAGATGTCGGTGGAGTCTGTGATATACGGAAAGAACGCGGGCACAATGCTCGTCCTCGGCGAAGCGCGCGGCGCGGTCTTGACCGCGGCGGCTGCGGCCTCTTTGCCAGTTTACGAATACGAGCCAAGGCGGATGAAGAAGGCGATATGCGGAAACGGGCTTGCTGAGAAGGAGCAGATTCAGCGGATGGTAAAGACGCTCCTCTCGCTTCCTGAGCTTCCGCAGAACGACGCGGCCGATGCCTTGGGCCTCGCCATCTGCCACATCAACTCGCGCTCGCCGCTCTTTGCGGGGAAGCCCATATAGCCATGCCAGAATACGAGATATCGGGAATTGAGAACATCGCGCGCGGCGTCTGCATTTCGGACGGTCACGTGCTCCTTTGCCGTCCGAAGGGCGGGGCCTACTCATATCTCCCCGGCGGCCACATAGAGTTTGGCGAGAAAGGGGCCGAGGCGCTTGTCCGCGAAGTTAAGGAGGAGCTTGGCCTCGACTCCAAGGCTGGCGAGATGCTTGGAGTCGTGGAGAGCAAGTTCGTCCAAAAAGGGCGCGTCCACGCCGAGATATCGCTCGTCTACAGGCTTGAAATCAGCAATCTTCCGCCCCCGCCCGGCGCCGTTACCGCGAAGGAGGACTGGATAGAGTTCGTCTGGTGGCCGGTAGCCGACCTCAAGGGGGCGAACCTGCTGCCGCCGGAAATGGCAAGGCATGTCGGCTGAACTTGCCGGATGTGCGCTTTGCCCGCGTCGCTGCGGGCGGCGGCCTGGCTTCTGCGGGGCTGGCGAACTGCCGCGTGTCTTCAGGTGGGGGCCGCATTTCGGCGAGGAGCCGCCGATTACCGGCGAGAGGGGATCTGGCTGCATATTCTTCTCGCGATGCACGATGAAGTGCGTCTATTGCCAGAATTCCCCGTGGAGCTGGATGGGCGGCGGCGAGGACGTGACTGTCGAGGGGCTTGCCGGCATAATGCGGAAGCTTGCCGTCGAAGACCGCGTCGAGAACTGGAATCTCGTCTCGCCGACTCCGTATCTCCCCTCTATCCGCGAGGCGGCCTTCGCGTTGCGCAAGGAGGGAGTTGCGCTCCCCTTCGTCTGGAACTCGTCTGGCTACGAAAGGGTCGAGACGCTTGAAGAGTATTCCGACCTCTGCGACTGGGCGCTTTTCGACCTTCGCTATTCGCGCGGCGAATCTGCGATGAGGCTTTCCCAGACCCCGGACTACGTGGAGATGTCGCGCGCCGCCGTTCGCTGGGCGTGGTCGCGCTGTGAGGCGCGGCGCAAGGGCGGCCTTGTCGTAAGGATACTCGTCCTCCCCGGCCTTGCTGACGAGGCGATAGAGAATCTCGCATGGATCGCGGCGGAGCTTTCGAACGAAGTGAGCGTATCCGTCATGGCGCAATACACTCCGGCCTACAAGGCCAAGGGCATTCCGCCGCTCGACCGCCGCGTAACGAAGGAAGAATACGATTCAGTCGCCGAGGCCGCCGCAGATTTCGGGTTCGAGAACGGCTGGATACAGGGCCTTGAGGCGGCCGATCCCGCCCTTGCGATGCTTGGCGAGAACATGACGCCGGGCCACGGCGAAGTCAGGGGTTGACCGAAGAGGGGCCCTGCGGTATCGCCGGGACTGCGGCGATCAGGCGCTTCGCGCATTCGCTTTGCGGATTTACGAACACGGATTCAGGCGGGCCTGACTCCGCGAAAAGGCCTTTCTCCATAACGCATACGTAGTCGCATACGTTCTTGACTACCGCGAGGTCGTGGGCGATTAGCACTATCGAAAGCCCAAGGTCGCGCCTGAGGTCGCGCAGGAGGTTTAGGACTCGCGCCTGCACCGAGACGTCGAGCGCGCTCACCGGCTCGTC
>JBGUVV010000007.1:0-4995 GCA_045220525.1 Kiritimatiellia bacterium | reverse complement strand
CTGAGGCGGAAAGTTCTTGCAGTCGCGGAAGCTTATGATGCCGCCGTACTTCTTGTCCCAGCCCCACGCGTGCGACCAGTCGAGGATGGTCAAGGCAAGCTTGAGAATATCCTTGTCGCCCGTCTTCTCGGCGACCTCCATGAGGAACCAACTCGTCTCGATTGCATGGCCGGGGTTGATCGTGCGGCCGATCATCGTGTCGATGAACTCGCCGTTCGGTCCTACGGTCTCCAGGAGCGCCTTGAACTCGGGATGGACGAAGTTGTCCCTGAGAAGCCGTATCGACTCGGCGATCTGCTCGTCGAGGATCGGGTCGTCGCAGACGTCCTTGAGGCGAAGCGCGACGTTGATGAGGATCATCGTGAGCGAATGGCCCTGCGCCTCGAACGTCGGCTCGAACTTAGGCGCCATCATCTTCGGGTCGGCCATGAACTTCCTGATGCGCTTGAAGAGCGCCAGTGCCTTCTTCGCGTACTCCTTTGAGCCGGTTGCCTTGGCGTATTCGCTCATCGCTATTGCCGCGAAGCACTCGCTGAAGACATAGCGGCGCATCCTGAGCGGAGTGCCGTCGGCCTTGAGGGAGAAGTAGGCGCGGCCCCTCTTGTCGAAGAGGTGGGCCTCGATGAAGTCGAGAGTCGATTTCGCCGCCTCGAGGTACTTCCTGTCCTTCTTGACGACGTTGTATGCGTAGGAGCAGGTGAACGCGAAACGCCCCTGGAACCAGCCGCTCTTCGTCGAGTCCATGAGCGTGCCGTCGCGGTCAACGCACGTATAGACGCCGCCGTTCTTGCGGTCCCAACCGTATTTCAGCCAGAAAGGCATGATGTCCGTCGTCAGATCGGCGCGGCACTTTTCCGCCCACTTCTTCCAGTATGTCTTAGCATCCATGCTGTTATTCTCCTTTGGAACCCGTCAGTAAACGGGAAACAAGGATATTATACCATAATTTCGCTCTATGGCTTATTAGAAGATTGTCGAGTTCAACATCAACGATAGATGAGAAGACAGCCGAAGGTGCTGCGACCGGCAAAGGACTGCACGGTGCATGCGCCTTCGAGGGTGCGAGAGAACTCCTCCGTTGACTTCCCGGAAATCGCAACCTCTTCGCCGCCATCAGGCGTATAGACAAGGTCATACGCGAACTCACGGCCAGGCCTCAATGGCGACATCGAAAGCACAATCGCGTCGCCTTCCGGAACGACAATGTTACTGGCGACGTTGGTAGTCACGTTCGGCCCCATCTCAGAAATGACTGCACGCTGCCCAAGCATCGCGGCAAAATCCCCGCGGAAGTCGTATTCGCCGCAACCGACGTCGATTTGGCCGTTGTAGATGCGCTGCCCTCCGGTCCTGTCGCGATTTGTCTTGAACTGCTTCCATTTCTCGGGGAACCACTGGTCATAGAGCGCCTTGTCGCCGAAATCGACGAGCGGCGAGGCCTTCGTCTTCGGACGGAAGTTCGAGTCGAGGTTGTCGGCCGTTGCGGCCGAGAAGCGACAGGTGTTCGTGTCATAGGTTGCGTAGGCGGACACCGCATCTGCCTCCGACGATGTAAAGACGCAATTCGTGCAAACCGACTTGTAGGTCGAACTGTTCGGAGGCGTTGATGCGCTCGTGATATAAGAGTTGATTATTCTCAACGTTGAAGAGGAGCGCAAGTCGTCAATAACAGTGGAGTTGAGGACCGTGCCTACACCATAGAACGACCCCGTCATGTACGAGTCAATGATCGACACGGAACTATAGGCCTCATAAGTTCCGCATTTCTGGTCGTGCACATAGCAGCGTATGAGTGCTCCGCTGTTTTGACCCGCCACGGCACGACCGCGATACGAACAGCCATTCCCCGTAACCTCGCAATCGACCAACGCACCGCCATAAAGGTAGGCACCGCCGGCGCATGCATATTGAGCAGTTGATCCAAGACTCGTGCGCCCGCCTGTCAGCTTGAAGCCCTGTACGCAGCCGCCGCTTTGCACATAAACACAACGGACGGCGTTGGTTCCATTGCCATTCTTGTCCGCGTACTGATGCGTCGAGGCTTCGCCCTGAATGATGGTATCCGCTGCGCTACCGATGGCCTTGAGCGTCACGTTTTCCCAGACGACACCACGCGCCAGAACTGGCGCACTCGAAGTGTGGCGCATTGTGCCGCTCGCGTAAGTGCCGGGATAGGCGTTCACGACGTCTCCCGCGTTCGTTGCAACGGATAGAACCCCCGCCAAGGTGAGCTTCGCCGTATCAGGCGTAAAGCCATTGTTCGAGTCGCTTGCGCCGGACGTCGGATCGGGGTTCACGTACCAGTTCTGCTCGAGGACTTGTTCGATGACGCCGTCGGTCATGCCGGAGTCCGCCGGCATGGTATAGACGAACGCGCCGGAATCAAGCATGTTCGTGACGCCGTTCATGACAATGCCGTAGTGGCGGACAGCCGAAGGCGAACGCGCGATGGTCACGGTGTCGCCGGGATTAAGCGGATTTGCACCGGCCGCAGCGCCCGTGATCGAATAGTTGCTCGTATCAAAGGTGATCAACACTCCCGGCGCCCAGCTGCCATACGCACCGGCGACGGGAAAACCTCCAGAGAAAAGCCATGGAGTGCCGTCGATGTTGTCGGTCGCGAAGTCGGAGAAATACGTCGCGAAGTCGTTCCAGTCCGAGTCGCCAGGCACCGGGAACGTGCGCCGCGCCGCATCGAGCGCGGGCGAGCCTGAGACGAGACGGAAGTCGCCATTCGCCGCATCCGCAAAGCAGGAAGCCGCCGTGCTGCCCCATGTCACAACGGAAGACGGCAGAGAGCCGCCGTCGCCCAGCGCACAGTTGAGGATTTTCTGATTGTCGTTGCCCGTCTCTATCGCATTGGAATCGGCAACGGAACAGTTCACGGCAATCACAGTGGGGCCGAACACGCCCGTACCGCATCTTCCCTTCTCGACCACGCACGAGTTGAGGATCGAAAAGCGGAAGGCGTGCGTGCCGCCGCCGCAGTCTATGAACCGGCAGCGCGTGAAGTGCGCCCGGGTGCTGACGCCGCCGTCCTTCGCATAGCAGTTGGTGAAGACGCAGTCAACGAACTGCACATGATCGGTTCCTTTCAGGCGCCCGTATGCCGCGCCACCGTATGGAGAGCTGCTGACATCGCTATGTCCATCGGCGAACGTAAAACCGACAAACGCAATCGTCTGTTCGTCAGTGCTGCTGGAGTTTCCATAGTTAAAGTTCACGCATCTGACGGCATCCGGCCCGCAACCCGGATACTTCACCGGATCAAGCTCGTTCTTCGCCGCCGCGCCGCGGATGATCGTCTTGTCGCGGTCGCCCGTGGCAATGAACTTCAACCAGAGTCGCTTGGTCAGATTGATACGATTGGTCACGCCTCGATCCAATCCGCCGCCGGTATTGTAGTCGCCTTCCGCAACATAGATGACACGGCGGTTTTTCGTATCGGCGCCGTTCTCAATCACCTTTTGAAGCGTTTTGTACGCATTGGTCTTTGTCAAGCCGTCATTGTCGTCGCTTCCGTTGACGGCATCGACGTATCGCGTACCAATCTCGGTCAAGCTCTCGACCGTATTGGTCTGCACCGCCCCCCGCTCGTACGGCGGCGTAATCGCGACGTAGCCGTCTTTTCCGGCAAAACGAGAAAGGAGATCGGTGGACTTCGCGCCAGAGACGGCAAGGCGGAAATTGTCTTCGCCGGGATAAGCCTTGATGGTCGTCGGCCAGGAGTCCGCATAGACGAGCGTTCTTGGAGCAAACGACGGCGGAAAGCCGTTTATCCCCACGGAACCCGCGAACAGCACGGCACCGTAATTGTGCTCGGGCTCGACCTTCGCCGTCTGGTACGCGCCGGCGTTGATATGCTCTGCCGTCGTATCGATGAGGTTGCCGTCCATATCGCGGATTTCGGTTCCGGCGGGGAGGGTGACGGCCGAGAAGTGGCTCGGATTGCCCGCGCCGATCGCGGCGGATCCGGCGAGCGGATGGTAGTCGCCCCTATACGGCGCATAAAGCGGGAACTCGTTCGGCTCGTTGCAGTAGTTTTTCCCTGGCGATGAATAGATGTTGGTGGCGTGCACCGATACGCCGTTCGTTTCAACCGATCCGTTGCCGACGAACAGGCAGTTGTAGCAGGCTGGTGCCGCTGTAGCCACGCCCATTCTCGCCGCCTTGTTGCCGTAGATCGTACAGTTGACCAACTTGCAGTCGCTTTTATAGGCCAGCGTGATATTTCCGGAGGCGAACAGCTGGCAGTTGACGATGACCGAATTGACGGCGCATGAACCGTACAACGCCGCAGCACGGCTGCTGGCTGCGCAATCGGAAATGAGACATCTGTTGAAGGTGCCGCCGTAGGATACGCCGCCATAGCTGTAGGAAAAACAGTTGGAGATGACGCAGTCGGTCACGTAGAAGTCCTTGTTGTAGCCGCTCACGCCGATGGCTCCGCCGCAATGGTAGCTGGACTCGACAGCAGTAGCTTGAACCGTAGCGCTGTCGCGCAGCGTAAAGCCCGTCAACGTAGAGCCGAATCCGGCTTTAGCGACGCAAATGCATCTGACGGCGGTTGGGCCGGAATGGTAGGTCGCGTGTCCGCCTTCTTCTTCAGGGCAGAACCGCCCAACGATGTGTGTCTCTTCCTTGCTACCCGTAGCAACGATGTTCACCACTTTGTCAATAAAGACGCGCGTACGCATCTGATATTCGGAGCTCTTTATCGTGACCGTGCGCTCGTCGTAGTCCTTGTCGTAGACACCGGGCTTCACCTTGATCGTGTCGCCGTTGACGCACGCCGAGTTGGTGACGGCCGCGAGAATCGTGCCGAACGGATGTTCTTCCGATCCGTCCTGCACCGCCGCGCCGTAGTTCGCGTCGTCAACCCACCAGGTGTTCGGGTCGGCGGCGGACGCAGAAAAAACAAGCCCAGTGGCAATAACGGCCAATACCACAGCAGGGATTCGGCTCATACCCCCCCCTGCGAGACATTTTGGCACA
>JBGUVV010000006.1:0-5218 GCA_045220525.1 Kiritimatiellia bacterium | reverse complement strand
GTCGAGAAGCTCAAGAAGGGGCTCGTCTGCCTGCGCCTGATGGATGCGTCGGGCACGGCCTGGATCGACGACGTGCAGATAACCGAGATAAAGTGAGCTGCGGACGCGACATCTGCTGAAGTGGCGGATTGCCGAAAAGCGGGGGCGCTTTTTGCCCATGTGTTGCATTAGTCTCTGCTATAATTTTCTTCATTATGAATATACTCGCTTTTTGCGCCCATCCGGACGACATCGAACTTAACGTTGGCGGAACCCTGCTCAAGTACAAGAAGCAGGGCCACAAGATATACATCGCCCTCACGACGAGCGGCAACACCGGCTCGAACATAATGACCGACGTCGAGGAGATCGGCCGCGTCCGCGAGGCCGAGATGATGAAGTCGGCGGCGCTCTACGGCGCAGAGGTGCGGTTCCTCCGCAACGACGACGAGCGGCTTCTCGACACGAACGAGACCCGCACGCAGGTGCTGGACGCGATGCGCTGGGCCGATCCCGACGTCATCTTCACCCATTATCCGGACGACCAGTCCACCGACCACGCGATGACGTCGAAGCTCGTCCGCGAGATGCTTCTCTCCCTGCCGGGCAAGAACCAGCAGTCGAGCGAGAAGCCGTGCACAAAGAAGGTGTCGCTTTTCTACTGGGAGCCGAGCTACGGAATCAACTTCCTTCCCGAGGTCTACGTCGATATCACGGAGGAGTGCGACGAGAAGCTGAAGGGCATCTATTTCCACGAGAGCCAGTTCCCGTACATGGCGGAGTTCGGCTGCACCGACTTCGCGGAGGAGGCTCGCGTATGGGCGCGTTTCCGCGGCATCCAGAACGGCTGCAAGTACGCCGAGGCGTTCCGCGCCCACCGCATCCACGGCTACATGCCCGACTTTAAGGTTCTGCCTTGACGAGGGCCGCGCCTCAAAGTTGCACTCGTGTTTCCGCCCTGCTCGCAGGGCTTCTTGTGTCATCTGCTGGGCTTCTCGCCCTCGCCGATTCTGCGACTATACCATTTGTCGCAGACGGCGCTATAACGGCGGATGGCGTGATGCGCGACGGGGAATGGTCGCGCGCGACGCATCTGACCGGTTTTCGTCAGGCGCAGAAAGACCGCCTTGTTTCTCGCGATGCCGAGATATGCCTTGCCGCAGGCGGCGAGTGCCTGCATGTCGCCGCAATTACGCCAACCGAGGGTAGCGAAACAGACGGCGGATTCGTGGCGGTTGGCGAGGACGGCACGGTTCAGGTCTGCAAAGACGACTGCTTCGAGTTCTTCCTTGCCAACGAGCCTGGCGGCGCCGCTACCAACGTATATCAGGTGCTCGTCAATTCGCGTGGCGCAAAATTCGAAGGCGGCAGGGGCGCGTCGAAAGCGGAAGGGCTTGGCAAGACCGCGATTGCGACGCGGGTGCATGGCGGATATTGGTACGTCGAGGCGTCAATTCCGTGGACGAAGGTGCCGGGCATCGACCCGCGGCGGTTCCGATTCAACGCGGCGCGCAATTTCGTGCGCTCTGGCTACGGCTACGCCTCTTTGACGGCGCAGCGCAATCCATATGATGCGTCGAAATACTGGTCTCTCGCCGCGAAGGACGGATTCGGCGGCGTGCAGGTGAAAGGCCTCAACTCTTCGCTCTCTTCCGGTCGATTCCGTCTTGAGGCGATTACGCCTGGCGTGACGAGCGAGATAAAGGCTCGCCTGTTCAAGGGCGACAAAACCGTCCTCGTGAACGATCCTAAAAGGGAGCAGAAGATCCCGTCAGGCGAGGAATGGATGGCGGCTACGGCAGAGGTGTATGCAAAGGGCTTCGGAAAAGTCTATCATCATGCGTTTCTGCCGTTCGAGCTCGGGAAGTCCGCCGGGAACTTTCCAGTCACGATGAAGAAGCGCGTTGACGATCTCGGGACCGTGTTCTTGAGGTTCTATCCCTGCGCTTCCAAGGCGGCGGTCGTCGTGGACGGAATGCCGTCGGAAGCGAAACAGGCCGAAGCGTCGGTGACGGGGCCGGACGGCGCGACTGCGTCTGCACCGCTTGTTGCGCAGCCAGACGGCACTTTCAAGGCGATGGTTGCGCTGCCACCAGAAAAGAAGCGCGCGGCGGGGCTTTGGAAGGGCCGTGTCGCCTTTACGTCTGCGAACGGCCTGAGGCGGGAGTTTGCCAATGCGTTTGAATTCACCGAGCGGAAGTTTCCGTGGCAGCACAACAGGATCGGATATTCCTCGAAGGTGCTCAAGCCTTTTACGCCGATTGAGATGAAGCGGCAGTCGGAGGCCGCCGCAGGCGAAGCTGGCTGGACGCTCAAGACGGTGCTGCGCGAACATCGGCTTGGCGCGGACGGGCTCCTTGCCGGGGCGAAGTCCAAGGGCGACGAGATCTTCGCCGCGCCGTTCACGTTTCGCGCGAAGGTGAACGGAAAGAGCGAGAGTTTTGCGGCGGAGAGGTTCGATGTGCTGGAAGCGCGGCCAAACGGCGTGCGACTGCGCGCCGTCGGGCGCTTTGGGACGATGCGCTTCACGGCAGACGTTGCATGGGACTACGACGGCTTTGCACTCGTGACCGGCACGATGTCGCCTGTAGCAAAGACCACAATCGAGGAGCTGACGATTGTCGCGCCCATGAAGAAGGCCGAGGCGACGCTGTTTCATGCGCTTGTCGACATGACGCGCGGCAACCCCGCGGGGCTGATACCAGAGGGCAATGGCGTCGTATGGGATTCTTCAAGGCTGAAGCGGCGTACGAACGACCTGGGAATGCCGAACTTCCCCGGCGAGTTCACTCCGTACGTGTGGCTTGGCGGAGAAGAGAAGGGGCTTGCGCTCCTATTCGACTCGCCGAAGGGGTACGACCTCGAAGACGGCAAACCTATGGTGCGGATCGTCCGCGCCGCCGATCGCGTCACGTGCGAATGCGACGTCGTGAGCAGGGCGCATGAGCTCGCGAGGCCGACAACGTTCCAGTTTGGCTATCAGGTAACTCCTGTCAAGCCGTTGCAGGAGGGAAGCGAACTGTGGGTTCCGCAGTACGGAAACCGGCTGCCCGGCATGGTCCACATAAGCCCGATCGTCACTGGAGCCAATTTCGGGCTGTATCCGCAGGGGTTTCTGAAGACGCCGACCAACACCAACAACTGGATCCAGGCCAAGGCGTTCCGCAAGGCGATGAGAACGCGGCGGATCGACTACACGGCGCTTGAGTACATTCACGGGGAAGGCGATCGGCAGACGGCGGAATGGGCGGAGAGGAACAAGGACCTCTACGCGCGCTCCTATCACAAGAGCGGCGAGACCTTCAGGCGCCATCTGCTCATGTACCAGCACGACCAGCTCACGCGTGACGCGATGACGCTCGACCGGGCGATTGTCTATTCGTGCGCTACGCTATTTTCCAACACGGCCGACGACGCCTACAACTACTACCGCGCCGAATGGTACACCATGCAGCCCTGGGGGGCCGGCATGACGGACCGCGTGTTTCTCACGCCGGATACGGTGGACTACCTCGTCTGGACATACCGCGACCTGCTGAAGAACGGAGCGGACGGCATCAACTTCGATGAAACCTTCGTCGTCTCCCAGACGAATCCGGATCTTTCGGAAGTGCGCGACTACAAGGGACGCGTCATCCCGGAGACTGGCATCCTCGCTGCTCGTAGCATGATGCGGCGGATGGCGCACCTTATGGACGACATGGGCTTCAAGGAGCGTCTTCTTGCGCCGCATCTCACCAATACGATGATCATACCAGAGTTCTCGTTCTGCAACATCGGCATCTGCTGGGAATACGGCACTTACGGCAACTTCATCGACCTGTTCCCGCCAGACTACTGCCGTGCACATTCGTCAGGCCTCCAGGCGGGGCTGAAGCAGTTCGCGCTTTTCTGCTACGAAAACGACCCGATGCGCGGAAAGGTCTCCGAGCGCGAGTACTGCGATCGGCGCAACCGCTCTCTGCGCACGGCGCTCGCGATGTCGCTCCAGCACGAAATCCAGCCCATGCAGCGCTATTGGGGCGACTTCACTGAGCAGTATTGGGCTCGATACGTGCTTTGGGCGTTTGGTACGCACAAGAGGGACTGCGCTTTCATGCCTTATTGGAGGAAGGGAAATCCCTTCTCCGTTTCCGACGGTTTCATCGCTGGTGCATACCGTCGCGGCTCATCAGCGCTTTTTGTGGTGTCTAATCTCGGCAAGAAGGCGACGGCGAAGTTGGCCTTTGACGCGAAGGCGCTGGGGCTTGGCGCGGACGCGAAGGTGCTGCTGATAGGCCCGCCTTTCGGAATGAGCAGAAAGCCAGACGAGCTGGCGCTTTCGTCCGACGGAAGAAGCGTGGAGGTCGAGATGCCAGATTGCGAATACAAGTTCATTTTCGTGGGGGCTGGAGAATTCGGCGAGATGCTCGCGCCGCCAGATCCGGACGCGGGCTTCATCATCAAGTGACCGCGCTGCCGGTGATTGCCGAAAAGAGGATAGTTTTTTTGCCTAAGTGTCTCGTGGGGCTCTGATATAATACTCATGCCGCTTTGGAGTAATAAATCTGGATAATTGAAGGAACAATGACTATGAACAACCATTTTTCCGTCGCAAGAACGAAGCCTCTGTGCATGATTGCGCTTATTGTCGCCGTATTGACCGTTGGCCTGGCGCATGGTGAGGGATGGTACTGGCGTGGAACGGCGCAAGATGCCATGTCCGCCGAAAAGGACGGAAGCGGCAAGCCTCTTTGGGAGAACCAGAACAACCCAGGAACCTACGGTATTCCGACGACCAGCGACACGGCCATATTGAACAACGGTTCCACGGCCACTCTCCGAAAGACGGATGAAACGTGGCTCAGCCAGCTTCAGGGCATATACATCCATGACGGTGCCTCTACGCTGATAGTCGATGTCGATGACAACGATACGCTGAGCATATCCGGTTGCTTGAGCGGCAACGGAAAGGTTAGAAAGACAGGTGGCGGAATCTTCCGGCTGACCTATAATTCGACCAATACCAGTGGTGATAACTCCTATTTTCTCAGTACCGCCGCAGGAGAGTGGGTTGTCGAAGAGGGTACTCTCGCGACTCCGAACTACAACAGCAGCTACGTCTGGTCGTCCAATCGGTATTTCGGTCGGATGACAGTCAAGAGCGGTGCGGTGCTTGCGATTGGCACGCAGGGCCAGAACATATTCAAGGGGCTGTGGGGCGACGGCACGGTGACGAACGCTCTCGACGGCACTGCCA
>JBGUVV010000005.1:0-5259 GCA_045220525.1 Kiritimatiellia bacterium | reverse complement strand
TTATATCAAATAACGGCGACTACCGCCGCAAGAATCGTAAGGGCGAAAGCAACGGCCTTTCTCCACGCGGGGACGCGATCCGGCTCGGGAACGCGCCCGAGCATCTTCGCAAGCCCCCTGAGCGCCAGCGGGATCCGACCGCGCGGCGTCGCCGCGACACCTGCCGCGGCGACGAGCGCCATCACGGCGCATATGCGCAAGATCTCGAAGGCCGCACCCACTTGAAAGGCGCATTCGCCGAGAATCAGCCCCCAGCGCCGGAAACGGAGCCTATGATCTTGATCATCGGCATGAACATGGCAACCACGATCGTGCCGACGACGACGGCGAGCACGATGATGAGCGCAGGCTCGATCGCCGCGGTCATGCCAGCGACGGCGTTGTCGACCTCGTCGTCGTAGGTGTTGGCAATGCGAGTAAGCATGTCCGCGAGAGCGCCCGTCTCCTCGCCGACCTCAACCATCGAGACGACCATGGGCGGGAAGACCTTGCACTGCGAGAGGGGCTGTGTCATCGACTCGCCCTCCTTGACAGCGTCGTGCACGTTCTGGATCGCGTTCGTGAGCACGCGGTTGCCGGTCGTGTCGCGCGTAATCATGAGAGACTGCAGGATGGGGACGCCAGACGAAAGAAGAGTTCCGAGCGTTCGCGTGAACTTCGAGACCGCCGAACGCTGGGTGAGCGTTCCCGTCACAGGCATCCTGAGCTTGACGACGTCCAGGAGATAAGCCCCCTTCTCCGTCTTTGCGACGACCTTGAACAGGATGAACAGCGCCACGACCGCCGCACCAATCTGAAGGCCGTTGTTCTGCATGAACTCCGACGCCTGGATCACGAGCTCGGTTATCTGCGGAAGCGCCTGCCCGCCAAGCATGTCGTTGAAGACCTGCTTGAACTTGGGGATGACCATGACGAGCAGGAACCATGTGATGCCGATTGCGGCCACGAGGACTACGCAAGGGTAGATCATCGCGCCCTTCACCTTGTTCTTGATGCGCTCGGACTTCTCCGCGAACTCCGCCAGGCGCCCGAGCACGACTTCAAGGACACCGCCCGCCTCGCCGGCCTTGACCATGTTGACGTAGAGCTTGTCGAAGATCTTCGGATAGGCCGTAAGCGACTCCGAAAATGTTCCGCCCGCCGCGATGTTGTCGGAGATCCCGGCAAGGGCCTCCTGCATCTGCGGATCCTTCATCTGGCGCTTCAAGACCTCTATGCCGCGCATCAGCGGAAGCCCCGCGTTTACGAGGGTGGCAAGCTGGCGGGTGAACTGCGTGAGGGTCTTCGTCTTGATCCTGCGCCGGAGGAACTTGGGCATCTTCAGGTTTATCTTGATGTCCTTCTTGAGCCCCCCTCCGCTCTTGGCCTTTGGAGCTGTCTTTGCGCCCTTCGCGGCAGGCTTGGACGGCGCGGGAGCAGAGCCCTTCACCTCGCCGAGGGCGGTGGGCAGGAGCCCCATCGCCCGAACGGAGGCGATGGCCGAATTCCGGTCGCCGGCCTCTACCGTGCCGCGAGTCTCGTTCCCGGCGGAATCTTTCGCAATATACTGAAATGTCGCCATGAGTTTTTTCCCTTCGTCGATTCAAACAAGATTATAGCAAAATATCCGCCGGGAAATCAATTCTCGCGTCCGTCAGACTACCACATCCCATCCGCGGCAGTCAGCCCTGCGCAGCCAGGCGGGATCGCCAGTTCCGTTGGCGAACTCCATCTTCTCAGGATCCCAGTCGAACCCGCAGTCGTATATGTAGCTCAGGTTGCAGAGCTGGCAGAGGATGGCGCCCCTCGCGCCCGTCTCGGCGGGAGACACGGTTTCCTTGCGGGACTCGACGCATTCAAGGAAGTTGAGAACCTGGTTCTTGCTCTTGTAGAGCTGCACGGGGGCCGTATCGAGGCCGAACTTCTCGATGAGCACGCCGAGCGCCTTGGCGAGGGCGTTGTCCTTCTTGACGAGAGCGTCGGTCCCGTAGTCGCGGCCTACGGATGCGGCTACGATCTTGTCGGCCATGAACGTGCCCTTCTCGATCTCCTTGCGGATCTCGAGCGTCGGCTTGACAAGGCCCGTTCCTTTCCAGACGGCGATCTTGCCGCGGTTGACGGCGACGATGCCGTCGGTGCCGTAGAACACCGTGCCCCATCCGCCGGAGCCCGTTATCACGCCGAACGGGCCGTGGTAGAGCTCGACGTCGCCATAGGGCTTCTTGAAGAGCATCCGCATGCCGTACTGGCGCCTGCCGCCGTGGTAGAGGTCCGTAGAATACGGCTCGTCGGACCTGATGATGCGGTACGGGCCGGACTTGTCCATGTCAAGGCCCCACTGTGCGACGTCGAGGTGGTGCGCACCCCAGTCGCCGTTGTAGCCGGTTCCGATGTCGTCGTCGAAGCGCCAGAACATCGGATAGAACTTGTTGACGCCGCGCGGAGCGAGCATGTCGGAGTAGGGACGCCACCTGGCGGGGCCAAGCCAGCGGTTCCAGCCCCATGCGCCGAGATCTGCGTTCGGAGCGCCCTCCGTCGCCGCCTTAGCGGGGTCGTCGAAGAAGCGCACGGGATGCGACGGACCGCCAAGCTTCTTGCCGCCGATGCCGTAGTTGGCATCGACATACATGACGTTGCCGATGAAGCCGTTGCGCACGATCATGCATGCAGTGCGGAACTCCGAGACCTCCGCCCAGCTGCGCTGCATCGATCCTGTCTGGAACACACAGCCGTACTTGCGGGCGGCCTCCATGACCTTCTTCGCCTCGTCGGGGGAGAACGTGAGCGGCTTTTCGCAATAGACGTCCTTGCCGCGCTTCATCGCCTCCACGCAGAGGTAGGCGTGCCAGTGATCGGGGGTGGCGATGCACACGATGTCGATCGACGGATCGTCGAGGACTTCCCTGAAGTCGAGAACCGCCTTGCACGTGCCTTCGCCCGCGACCTTGCACACCTGCTCGGCAGCGGCCTTTGCGCGCACCGGGTCGCAGTCGCACGCGACGACGATACTGCACATGTCGGCGCATTCCTTCGAAAGCGCGTTCTGCCCGAGGAACTGCGGAATGAGCGCATTGCGCATCTGTATGCCGCAGCCGATGACGGCCACGTTTCGCTTTTCGCCCGGAGCGAGCTTGCGCGGCCCGCGCTTGGCCTTGGAGCATCCGGCGAACGCCATTGCCGCCGCCGACCCGAACAGGAAACCCCTGCGATTGACTTTCATGTGCATCTCTCCTTTTTGGTTGTTTCCGAGTTTAGCTGTTTTCAAGATGTCAGATCGCCGCGATGGTCGTCTTTGACCACGGTTCGCGGCCTGCAAGAAGCGAGGGCGTCGTCATTTCCGGCGGCACCGGGAGCCCAAGCATCTGGAGCGCCGTAGGCGCGATCGCCGAAAGCTTAGCAAGCGGCGTAAGGCGGACTCCCGCGGCGTCGTTGGCGACGTATATGCAATCTACGAGATTTAGGGTGTGCGACGTTTTCGCGAGCCCCGTCTTGTAGTCGACCATCTGCTCGGCGTTGCCGTGGTCTGCAAAAATGAGGACGTGGGCGTCAAGCTCCATGAGGCGCGGAAGTATGCGGCCGATGCATTCGTCGACGACCTCCACGGCCTTTGCCGCGGCCGCCTGGTCGCCCGTGTGTCCGACCATGTCGCAGTTCGCGTAGTTCACTACGACGAGGCCGTATGGGTTGTTCTCAAGGCGCTTTAGGAGCTCTTCGGTGACTCCGTATGCGTCCATCTCGGGATGCGAGGCGAACGTCGCGGGGTCGAACCTGCTCTTCACCTCCACCTGGTCCTCGCCTTCGGAGGGCGTCGTCGACTTTCCGTTGAAGAAGCTCGTCACGTGGCGGAACTTCTGAGTCTCCGCAAGACGCAGCTGCCTGATGCCCGCCTTGGAGACGACTTCACCGAGAAGGTTGTCCATCGCGCCGCCGGAGCCCATCGCGCCGAGGAGATAGTCCTCGAACTCGTCCCAGTAGCGCGTGAAGCCGAGGAACGCGACACGCGGCCGCGCACAGCGCTCGCCCTGGTAGTCGTCGCAGACGAACGCCTGCGTAAGCTGGATCGCGCGGTCCTGCCGGTAGTTCGTGTGCATGACGACGTCGCCGTCCTTCATGCCGTCGTAGCCGCCGATGACATAGCAGGGAATGTACTCGTCGGTCATGGGAGTCCCGTCAGGCGTCTTGCCGGACTCGTATTCGGCCTTGACGGCCTCTTCTATCGTCGCGGCCTTCCTGCCCTTCGCCCCGACGATGCAGTCGTAGGCCTCGCTCGTGAGCTTCCAATTCTTGACGCGGTCCATGCCGTAGTAGCGGCCCATCGCAGTCCCGATCGTAGCGTTGCCGACGGCGGCAAGCTCAGTCTTGAGGCGGGCGATGTATTCAAGCGTCGAGCGGGGGGGAGTGTCGCGCCCGTCGAGGAACGGATGGACGACGATGCGCCCTTCCGGAAATTCGGCGCGCGCACGCTTCATGAGCTTAAAGAGATGCTCCTGGTGGGCGTGGACGCCCTCGTCCTGGAGAAGCCCGAAGAAGTGGAACTGCGAGTTGTTCTTCTTCCACTCGGCAATGAGGTTCTGCCACTTCGGGCTCTTGAAGAGCTCGCCGGAGGAAAGGCCGTCGTCGATGCGCTTCAGCTCCTGGATGACGATGCGCCCCGCCCCCATGTTGAGGTGGCCGACTTCAGACGAGCCCTGGTAGCCGTCGGGAAGGCCCACGGCCTCGCCGCAGCAGTCGAGAAGGCAGTGGGGATAGCGGGAAAGAAGCTGGTCTATGACCGGCGTGCGCGCGCCGAAGACGGAGTTCCCTTCCTTCCTCGGGTTTACGCCCCAGCCGTCACGGATGACAAGTACCACTGGTCTCATTTTCATTTCTCCTTTATCATTGCGATTTCCGGGCACGTGAACGGATTTGCGTGCTTCGTGCAGTTCATGCACCCGGTGTAAAGCTTGTGCATTATCTGGGTCTTGGGGATTTCCCTGAATCCTATCGAGCCGAAGAACTCAGGCGTAAACGTCAGCACCACGACTTCCTTCGGCCTGAACTCCGCGACTCGCTCGACGACGGCCTCCACGAGCTTCCTGCCTATGCCGCGACGGCGGAAGATGGACTTAACCGCGACGGAGACGATTTCCACCGACGCACTCTCGGGCGACCCGATCTCGGGGTGTATCTGGTACGACGCGCACCCGCTCATCTCGCCCTCTGTTTCGGCAATCAAAAAGCGGTCGATGGACTCGACGATGGTTCCAAGCGCCTTCGGCACGAGATTGTCGGCGTTGAGCC
>JBGUVV010000004.1:0-3260 GCA_045220525.1 Kiritimatiellia bacterium | reverse complement strand
AAGGAAAGGACGAATCCGAGAGGTTTCAGCCAACACTGATAGCAACCGATATCGACCTTGCCGTCGCGCAGGCGCGGGAATCCCTCGCCACGGATGTCAGTATCGGACTCCGACCAGATTGTCGCATCGCCGGCTATGCCGGTGGCCGCGCTGTTCCCATGGAACGCTGGCGACTTGCGACTGATTGCATAGGGATGTTCCGGATCCTTTGCCGCTCCGACGAAACCAGGGCTGAACGTGGCGTCGTTGTAGTAGTTCAAGTTCCCGCTACCGGGCGGCGTATAGTCGTCAAGATGGCTGAAAATGCAGTTTGTGAACCCACGGACGCCAGCATCGGCCGATGAGCCAATGTCGTAAAGCTTGTTGTTGTCGAACCGATTCCCGTAAAAGAAACAGTTGATGACATCTGTCACTGCCTGACAAGATTGGCCTGCCGTTAGCGAGTTGTACTGGTTGCCGGCGATTGTACAGTTGACAAGCGAGGCCCCTGCTTTTGGATTGAAAAGCAGATAGAAATTGCTTCCACCGGCAATCAGACAATTGGTCACGCTGGTTGCGGCAGCGAACAGATACCCATTGGTGGCGACTATGCGACATCCATTGAGACCACAGTTCTGGAAGATGGAATTCCCGGATTTCCCCACCCGGTCGAACACGCAGTTGGCCGCGGTGCTCTTGTAGAGCTCGGAGCCGCCGTCCGCAGTGCTGGCACGGTTGCCGCGATGCAAACAGTTCGTCAAAAATGTATTCGCCGCCGCCCCTCCGTTCTTCGCCATGTTATTTTCAAAAATACACTTCTCGCAAAAACGGGCGTCGTTGACCGCCCCACCATTCCCAGTGCTTGTTGCCGAGTTGTTGGAAAAGGTGCAGTCGTAGATTTCACCAGCATATGTGTCGGCTGCCGGCGTAATATACCCCGAAACCGCACCTCCATTTAAAGACTGATTCCCGATAAAGACGCAGTTCGAGATTATTGTGGCGTCGGTTTTTTGGCGCAAACATATTGCCCCGCCCTTTTGCGTATCGTAAGGTTCGACTTTCGATTCCCTTGCATTTGCCGTGCAATCACCGTTCTTGAACGTGAGGTCGCGAATCGTATTGTTTTTCACCTGACAGTACAGGATACGGTTCGTGGAGCCGACCAGTACCACGTCAGCCGGATTGCCGGAGGAACCGCGCAACGTCACTTTCACTCCGGCATAGAGATGCCCCACGCGACTCATGCAGTCCGCCGTCGAAAGGTCATACACCTTCGGCGGCGTCTCGCCGGCGGAGATGACGATCTCGTCTCCGCTTGACGCCGCCGCAAGCGCCGCCTGAAGCTCCTGCACGCTTGAAACGGTCACAGCCGACGCCGTAGCCGCAAGAATCATAGCCGTCAAAGCGGCTGCATTTCGTGTTGTCATGGTCATGTTCCTTTCTTTAGGAGCGTTCGTTCCGCCGCAGACGAGATGTCCTCGAACTTGCCGTCCTTGAACTCGTTGCCGTCCTTGAACTCGAAGAAGTCGAGACGGATGCGCGGCGGGTTGTTCTCGGGATCTTTTCGCCACCCCTGCATGTTGCCGCCCATCGCATGCACGACAAAGAACACCTTCGCGTCGCTTTGTGCTATCGATTTCGGCACAAGGCCGAATCCCTCGGAGCATCCGAACTTGATCCGTGCGCTTTCCTTCAAGTCTGCGCTCACGCGCGACGTGCCGCCGTAGCTGCCGAAGAAAAGGTCTTTGCCGTCCGTCGCCATCGTCTGCACGCCATAGGCGATGTCGTAGCCGAGATCCACATCCGTGTTGCCAAGGTCGTTGAGATCGAGGTCCAACCGCTTCACGCAGCAGAGCGGGTGCGATTTCTTCCCCCATCTGTCAACACCCACATACACCATGTCGCCGAGAACCACGATGCCGTCGAGCGCTTCGTCGAACCAGGCCTCCTTCAGCACGTTCAGGTTCTCGTCCCACACGCGCACAAGACCCCTCTTCCCATCCATCCGCACTTTCTTGTCGCGGATGACGAACGCGCCGTAGATCTTGCCGTCGGCGTAGGCGCAGTCGCCGAGATGAGACGGTGCATCCACATGCTTGAGCAGCTTGCCGTCCCAGCCAATCTTCTCCAGCCCGCGAGCATGCGACAGATAAACGCCCTGTTCGGAGCAGCACGCCCCCTGAACATGGCCGGACTCTATCAGGCAATCAAGCTCATGCGGAACGGTGAACACGGGTTTCATCTTCGGGGCGTCCGCTAGCCTTTTGAGCGCGTCCTTGAAGCAATTCACAAGATCCGCTTCGCCCATGTCCGCCTCCACGAAGCGGCGCGCCCCGTCAGGCCGAACGGACAGCCCCGGCGACGACAACGGCAGTTCCGGCGGCGTCCTCGAGCCGACAGCCCAATAGACGATTCCGCCCTTTCCTCCGCGCGTGAAGGAGAAGGCCCTGACGGGACGTTCCCCGTCTGACGTAATCTGACGGTACTCCACAAGTTCAGGATGCTTCGCGTCGAACCCGAATGGCCAGATGAACCATTCGCGGGACGCATCGCGCATCTTCAGCTTCACATCCTCCAGCACGGACTTCGCCGCCCGCACCTCTTCCCATCTCCGCATCACGGCAAAGATGTCGTCGATCAACGGATGGTCCAGATCCCTGTCCCGCCAGATGCGGATGCCGCCACAGCCATCCCAGGCGACCGACTTCGAGCCGGCAAGCTCCGCATGGTCCGGCTGCAATCCGGTCGTGCGATGCCGGGATCCGTCCGCATATCTGCACATCTCGTCCGGCCACCGCACATCGATGCTCCCGAAGTCGGTTGTGGTGAAGCTCTCTTTGTTGTGGAACGCCTTGGTTGACCAGTAGCGCCCGACAGCTTCCCGCAACCGCTCGTGCGGAAACATGTCGAACCCTGATCCATGCGTGATGGAATGCCAGCTGTATTGGACATGCGCTGCGCTGCGCGCCCACAACTGCATGTCGCCGATCGCACGCCTCAAACGCGTTTGCGCACGGGGCACGTTGTACCAATATGGCTCCGGCACGTCCTCCGCGCCGTCATAGTGGTAAAACCGAAAGCCGCATTCCCTAATGACCGCGGAGAGCCGTTCCGAGACCTCGTCCTGCAAGTCTGTATCCTGGTCAATGCGCACAAAGATCGGCCAGCCGTCCACGTCGATGTGACGGAAACGCTCCGTCGTCGTGTGCGCGGCGGCCTTCGTGCCGAGCGCCCCGCGCACGCATCCTTCCAACCGGTACGGCGGCGTAAAGACAGCACGC
>JBGUVV010000003.1:0-3229 GCA_045220525.1 Kiritimatiellia bacterium | reverse complement strand
CCACACGTCCGTCACGCTCTGGTCGATGGGCAACGAGACTGGCCACGGCGTCTGCTTCACCAATGCAATCGCGCAGGTGAAGGCGCTCGATCCTTCGCGCCCGATCCACTGGGAGCGTGGCAACGTCGATGCCGACGTCGATAGCCGCATGTATCCGTCGGTCGAATGGCTTGAGGAGCGCGGCAAGATGGGCGACAAGGCGCCTGGCGAAGATGCGATTATCGACAAGCAAGACAAGCACGAAAACAGGCAAAGCGCGGGGAAGGCCTTCTGGATGTGCGAGTATGCCCATGCCATGGGGAACTCGATGGGCAACTTCAAGGAGTATTGGGATGTCTTCTACAAATACGACTCCCTCACAGGCGGCTGCATATGGGACTGGGTTGACCAGGCTGTCTGGAAATACACCGACCGCGTCGGCGCAGACGGCAGGCGCGAGCGCTTCTTCGCCTACGGCGGCGACTGGGACGAGCAGCCCAACGACGGCCCGTTCAACTGCAACGGCGTCGTCGATCCCCTGCGCAACATCAGCGCCAAGCTGGTGGAAGTCGGCCACGTGCACCGCAACCTCGTCGTGACCGGCGACGGCAAGGGGGCGTTCGAGCTTTGGAACAGGTTCGGCTTTACGTATGCCGACGAGTTCGACGGCGAGTTTGAGCTTGTCGAGGACGGAGTCATCGTCCGCCGCGAGGCGTTTGCAGTTCCTCATGTCGCGCCTCTTTCGAGGGCCGCGCTTACCATTCCGCCAGTCGCGGCGAAGGCCGGAGTTGAGACGTTCCTCAACTTCTACTTCAAGCTCAAGGCCGATACTCTGTGGGCGAAGCGCGGGTGGATCGTGGCGAGCGACCAGGTTCAGCTTGGAGAGCGCATCCCGTTTGTCCCCGCCAAGGCCGGCAAGGCGAGGATCGTCGAGGACGAGAAGACGATAACCGTGACTGCAGGCGGCACGAAGGCCGAGTTCTGCCGCCGCTCGGGAACGCTCTGCAGCCTCACCATGAACGGCAGGACGATCTTGCGCGATCCGGCGCCGGGCGTTGTCGCAGGGCCTCAGCTCACATGCTTCCGCGCGTTCACCGACAACGACATCTGGCTGCGCGGAAGGGGTCTTGAGGATGTCGGGAACTTCTACCTCTCTGGGCTTTCGCAGCTTAACTACCACGCGCACCCCGCCGTCGTGGATGGAAATGTCGTCCGCTTTGCCGTCGATGTGACGGGCTCCAAGTCGGCCGGCTTCAGGCACGAGACTGAATGGTCGTTCTCCGATACTGGCGCGGTGTCGGTGAAGAACACCGTGACTCCGCACGGCACGATGCCGGCGGCCTTGCCGCGCCTCGGCCTTTCGATGAAGCTCGACAAGGCCCTGGAAAACATGCGCTACTACGGGCGCGGCCCGCGCGAGAACTACATCGACCGCAATTCCGCCTCGTTCGTCGGCGTTTACGATTCCACGGTCACGGACCAATACGAGCCATACGTGCGCCCGCAGGACAACGGCTACAAGAGCGACGTTAGGTGGGCGGCGTTTACGGACGAGGATGGAAAGGGCGTGAAGTTCTCGTCTTCGGAGCCTCTTTTCATGCAGGCTCTCCACTATGGGGCTGAGGACATGGAGTTCTCACGCCATCGCAGGGCCGACCGTCGCTTCCGCGCTCCTCTCGTGAAGCGCGACGAGGTCTGCCTCAATCTCGACTTGCGCCAGCTTGGGCTTGGCGGTGCTTCCTGCGGCCCACGGCCCATGGCCAAGTACATCTTCCCGATCCAGCGAGAGGAGTGGACGCTCAAGATCGAGCCATTCTCCCGTTGACCGTCGGCATAGGCGAAAATGTCTGACGAAATCAGTGCAGTGCGACGGGTGACGATCGGCGGGATGGTCGTCAACGTCGCGCTGTCGGTGCTGAAGGCCGCCGCCGGATGGATGGCGGGGTCTCAGGCGCTGCTGGCAGATGCCGTGCATTCCATGTCGGACCTCGTGACTGATTTCGCGGTACTCCTGGGCGTCCGCTACTGGACGGCCCCCGCCGACGACGAGCATCCATACGGACACGGCAAGATACAGGCTGTGGTAGCGGCGGCGATCGGGCTCGCCCTCGCGGCTGTCGCCGTGGGCATAGGAAGGTCGGCGTCTCTCAGGCTCCTGGCGGCGGCTGATGGAGCGGAGTCGTCCGCGCCTGCCGCTTTCGCCTTCTGGATCGCCGTGGTCTCGCTTCTCGCCAAGGAGGCCGTCTATCGCTGGACTTGCTCGGTGGCGAACCGCTTTCGCTCGTCCGCCTTGAAGGCCAACGCCTGGCACCACCGAAGCGACGCGATAAGCTCCATTCCCGTCGCGCTGGCGCTGGCCGTCTCTCACTTCGCGCCGTCGCTTGCGTGGATGGACTCGTTGGGGGCGCTCATTGTCGCCGTTTTCATCATGAAGGTGGCCTGGGACGTGGTGAAGCCTGCGGTCGAGGAGCTTACGGACGCAGAGATGACTGGCAAGTCCGAGGAAGTCGCGCGAATTGCGCTCGGCGTAGGCGGCGTCAAAGGCTGCCACCGCGTCAGGACGCGCCGCTATGGGAGCGTCTTCCATGCAGATCTACACATCCAGGTCTCGCCTACGCTCTCCGTCGGCGAGGGTCATGCGATAGGCCACGCCGTGCGCGACGCAGTTCGCTCGGCTGGAATCGGCGTAGTAGATGCGGTTGTGCACGTCGAGCCAAGCAAGCTTTAAAGCCAACACCACTATTTCGTTTTGCCTGTCAGCGTGCGGCAAGTTTCGTCGCAACCGTGCTCCCTGTGCCGCTCGGTCGGCTTGCGCGTCCATGCGACCTCTCGTCGTATACATATACGCCGTCGGGTCGCAGTCCTGCGCAATCCGCCGCGAGCGGCTTCGGTGCGCTCGGCTTCGGCGGCGAAACTTGCCGCGCATGGCACCTTGGGTGTTCGTCGCGCCGCGACCGGTCTCGGCCTCGCTCCCGCTCCACCCGTCGTAGCTCCCGTCGCCTTCGCGGCGTTTCGCGCTGCGATGCTTCGTCGGCCGGATACAGCCTCCTCGCCTCGCGGCGCGCTCCGCCGCGCATCCGCCGAACCGCTCCTCCGCGTGTCGCTCAGCTCGGCACTCGACCCCTCGCGTCCGCTCCTCACCTACCTATTTTTAGCATCGGGTGTCGTCGGCATTTCTGGCATAATACCCCTCCGCTTCTTGGCGCGACGTTTTTGTGTGTGGCGGCGGAGCGGAGGGGTGTCGCGAGTG
>JBGUVV010000002.1:0-7449 GCA_045220525.1 Kiritimatiellia bacterium | reverse complement strand
TTTCGAGTTCGAGTTGGAGAATGGAGTTGATCCGTCCTTTCTCGAACTCCAACTATTATCTCCAACTTCTTTAAGGAACCAATCCACAATCACAGGCACGGAATGAGTGCCGATCATGCATTGGTTGTCCTTGCCCCAGAGCGTCCATATCGGGAGATACCCCGTGCGCCGACCCTGCTCCAGCATGGAATCTACGAACTCCGCCGCCTTCTCCGGCGCAAGGATCGTGTAGAGCGGATGCGCCGCTCGGAAGGTGTCCCAAGTGGAGAGCGTTGAATAGAACGGCTTCGCGCCGATGTCGGCGATGTTGTTGGGCTGCGAGAAGAGATGGTAGAGCGACGTGTACCAGTTCTTCTTCTGGTCGTCAGTTCCCTCTATCGTCGCATTTGAAAGGACCTCGCTCCACTTTGCGCGGGCGGCGTTCTTCACGGCGTCAAAATCCCATCCTGCGATTTCGGCGGCGAGATTGCGCTCGGCCACTTCCACGCCACCCTCGGCGGAAAGCGCGACCTTGACCAGGAGAGGTGACTTTCCATTATCGAAGTCGAAGACGTATTGTGGCGCGACAATGCCTTTCTTCTTTGGCAGTTCCTCGACAGCCGCGCATTCACGGCCGAACTTGACGACGAAAGAATAGTCCCGCTCGACCCATTGACGGCGATGGTTCTTTCCTGAAAGGCCAGATTTGCCGATGAGCTTTATGTCGCTTGCGGTTATTGTCTTCGCGAAGTCTTTTCCGCCGATGCCGTAGGCGCAGTCAACGAGAAGCCGCATCTTTCCATTGCCCGTGATGCGGTAGATTGCCGAATGCTCCGCAGCCGCGATTTCGACCTTGACTCCGTTCTCTAAAGTCACTGTATAGTATCCGGGCTTTGCAACCTCGGAGAGTTTTTTGACAGGATTATTTAACCATGTAGAACAGGTAGAACATGTAGAATTGTCTTTGTGTTCTTTGTGGCTAAACTCAACCCCGTTCTCCGCCATTGGCAGTATGCGGATGTCGCCCAGATCAGGGCAGCCAGTTCCGTTTAGGTGCGTTTGCGTGAAGCCGCAAATCGTCTTGTCCCCGTAGCGGTAGCCGCTGCAGTAATCCCAATGGCCATTGCCGGTGTCCGGACCTGCCTGGACGAGCCCGAACGGAACGCACGCAGCCGGGAATGTGTGGCCCGTCGCGCTCGTTCCAACGAACGGATCGACAAAATCGCACACGTCAACTGCCGCGCCACGGCGGACGATTATTAGCAGATATTCGGCGAATGCTGGAAGTATGCCGTCCGCAGGGAGCTCGTGGACGGATGCATCGGCCTCGAAGGGCGCTTCAGCCGTTGCGCTCTGCCCAGGCGGCAGGATGATTCGCGCGCCGCGAACAGGATGTGCGGGATCGTAATTTACGAGATGCACCGCAAGATCGCCTGACGACATGCGGCGGTATTCCGCGAATACGTGCGACGGCAGCCCCTCGAAACGCACGGGAGGCGTCCAGCCCGTCGCCAGCAAATCGGCCATCAGTGCTTTGCCGCCATCATCCGGCGGGGGAACGACATAGCGCCAGTCGAGCTTTGCATTGTCGATGCGGTCGCTCGACGTGCGCAGGACGACGTTTGCAAGGCCCTTGAGGCGCGGCAGGAATCCGTTCACGCGCCGCTGGGCGTTCCAGTCGTCGTAGCGGCCAGAGTCGCCGGTCACGACGAGCTTTCCGCCTTTCTTCGCCCAACCGACAAGCGCGTCGATCTGCGCGTCGGAGAGAGTGATAAGTCCCGGAACTACGATTACCTCGGTTCCTTCTGGAACAGTGAAGGGGGCGTCGGGATACGAGACGAGGTAGCCGTAAGGTACGCGGTTGCGGAGGAAAATCTCCTCTGCCGCAACTACGCCTTGGTGGGTGGGCTCTGAAAAGAGGATTTCGCGTTCGGGGTAGAAGATGCGCACGGGGTGGAGCGTCGGGGCTGCAAGCGCATCGCGGTGAGATTTGGCGAAGGTGTTGAAGCGGGCGTGGTGCTTCTTTCTCCTCTCAAAGGCTTCGCGGTTCAAGAATCCCGGTTCTGGAGATGGCGCGATGATCGTGCGGTCAGTCGGGATGCCGCCATATACGATGTCCTCGACGAGCGGCAGGAGGAACTTTGCTTCGCGCTCGGGGATGATCTTCGTGTCAGTGTCGCAGAGGGCCACGATGCGCTGATTCATGTCCTGCGCATACTTGAGGTCGCGCACGCGGTTGGCGATCGATCCGTCCGCGCGAAGCGACGGGAAGTTTTCGTTCTGCATGATTATGAAGTCGAACGCCTTGCAGAGCTCGGCCATGTTCTGGGCGCGTGCGGAGAAACGCGCACGGCTCCTGTAAGGCGACGGGTTGCCGGAGACGATGGCGTCTGGCTTCACGCTCTTTATGTGAGCCCTAAAGCGCATCAGGAGGTCGGTCATCCGTCCGCACCGCCAGAGGGCCCATGCCTGGAGCACGGGGTCCTTTATGTCCGCATGGTGCAGGCGCGACATTTCGAGGCGCGGCAGCAGCATGTTCGAGAGGTCGTCGAATCCGAAACGCTTCTCGGGGTTTTCGAATCCCGCGAGGTAGGCGCGGAACTCCTTGAGGCACCTCTCGCAGTAGCAGGGGTAGTCGAAGACGTTGTCGAACATGATGCCGTCGAAGCCGCCGTCCGTCAGCGCGATAGTGCACATCCGCTTGATGTATTCCTCCCACTCGCGGCACGAGAGGCAGGGCATCCAGCGGAAATACTGCCCGTTGTAGCCGCCGTAGAGGTTCTTGCGGCCAAGGTAGTCGATCGCGGCCCAGTTCTCGATGTCCGGGATCTCGCGGCGCATGATCTCGGGGTAGAGAGTGCCGAACTGCACGTAGGCGAGCGCCTTTATGCCGTGGGCGTGGCAGTCCCTTACGAACTTCTGGACGTTCGGGAAGTCCTTCTTCTCTACTTCCCAGCCCATTCCCTTGTAGAAGCGGGAGTGGAGGAAGTTGAGCCCAATCTCCTCCATCTTGGCCGGGGCGTTGGCGTCGAACCAGTCGAGCCATTCCTGCACCCACTGCGCGTTGCCGTCGATGCCGCCAGTGCAGTGGGCTCCGACGCGGCGGTACATCGTGTAGGGTTCATGCGCGCCGAACGTCCAGCGAGTGCATATTGGGTCTATCGCCGGACTTTGTGAAACGAGCGCGGACGCGAAAAGCAAGGCAATCATGTTGCATTCTCCATTTATTGTGATTGAGGGTAGTATAGCACATTTCTTTTGGAATAGACAACCACGCTCCAACCACCAACTCACAACCCGACTACAACCTCCCCAAGATTTCCAAAGATACTGTCACGATACCGCAACGGCTACTCGCTCGTTGGCGGCGGACTTGCGCACTTCGAGGGGGCTCATGCCCGTCGCCCGCTTGATGTGCGTGCCGAGGTGGGACGCGCTGCAGTAGCCGCACTTGCCGGCGATCTCTGAGATAGGGTCCGACGTTTCTTGAAGCATCTTGACGGCTTCGTTGCGCCGCAGGAACGACACTTCGTCCCGTACCGTCCTGCCAAGGACGTGCATCATCTTCATCTGCAGAGTGCGGACAGAACAGTTCGCCGCCTGAGCGAGACGGTGGAGAGGCAGAGGGCCGGAGAGGTTGGCTTCGGCGTATGCGACGGCTTTCACCACAACGGGATCGTCGAACGCGAATGCGCTTGTCGATTGGCGCGTCTTCACCTGAGTGTGGCACGTGCGAACGACAGGCGTCGCGCGCACCCCCTCGAGAAGGGAGTGCATTGCCTCGGCGAAGCGCCAGCCGGTCTCCTCTGCATGGACCTGGATGGAGGAAATCGGCGGGGAGGCGGTCTCGCAGATGAGCGTGTCGTCGTCAACTCCAAGGAGCGCAATGTCGTCTGGGATACGAACGCCTGCCTTCTGCGCCGCGATCTCCACTTGCCGTGCGCGGAGGTCATGAGCCGCAAAGAGCGCCGTGCCGCGGGGCAGGCGCTTGAGCCATCTTGCCAAGACCGGCGTCTCGCGCGTGAAGTCTGCGGACTCGGCGCGGCTGGGGTTTGGATAGACTATGGGCCGCATCCCAGCCTTGCGCAGCCGCGCTGCGTATCCGGCGCGGCGTTCGGTGCTCCATGCAACTGGCAGGGCCGTGCCGACGTATGCGAACGACGTAAAGCCGCGCTCGAGGAAGTATTCCGCGGCAGCACGTCCCTCGGCGGCATGGTCGTTGAAAAAAGTCACGTTGTTGTCAGGACGGCGCTCGCCATCCATGCGTCCGAATGTAGGTTCGTACAGCACCGTCGGAAGACCAGTGCGCAGGTATTTGCGCCTGTCTGCGGGATTCATGACCGCGGCGATTATTCCGGCGAATCCGCCAGAGACGATTTCCGATGGATTTCGACGCGAAATGTCGCGAAGGTCGAGCTGAACCTGCCAGGCTGGCGTGCATTTCTCTCGCACATAGCGCAGAATTCCCTCCAGCATCAGCCTGTGCGTGGTGTCGATGTTGGAGAAGACCACGAGGATTTTCTCTGGGTGCATGTCCATTACGTGGCGAAGTCTATCAAAAATATCATAATTATGCAATATGAGTATCACAGAAGCGCAAATTGCTTGTCGCCGCGGCGCACGTGTGCTATAATTGCCGCGTATCGACTGGAAAGGTCTAAACAGAATGAACGAGAAAGAACTTGAAGAATGCAGGGCGCTTGCGAAAAAGATACGCAAGCACACGCTGCGCATGGTCTGCGCCGGGAAGAGCGGGCACATCGGCTCCATGCTCTCCACGGCTGACATATACCCCGTCCTCTACAAGAGGATGCTGAAGGTAGATCCGAAGAATCCGAAGTGGCCGGAGCGCGACAGGTTTCTGCTGTCCAAGGGGCACGGCGGCGCTGCACTGCTCGCCTGCCTCGCCGAGTGCGGGTTCTTCCCGCTCGAATGGCTCAACCGCTATTACTGCGACGACGGCAAGCTCTCGGGCCACATATCGCACCACATCCCCGGCGTGGAGTTCTCTACCGGCTCGCTCGGGCACGGGCTGCCAGTCGCCTGTGGAATGGCGATGGCCGCGAAGCGCGATGGCAAGACCCACCGTATCATCGTGATGTCGTCGGACGGCGACCTGAACGAAGGCTCGACGTGGGAGGCGATAATGCTTGCCGGTCAGCACCACTACGACAACCTTACGATGCTCGTCGACTACAACCGCCTGCAGGCGCTCGGCAACTCGGAGGACATAATCGACCTTGAGCCGCTTGGGCCCAAGCTGGAGATGTTCGGCTGGAAGGCGATAGAGGCCGACGGGCACGACCCGCAGGCGATAGAGGACGCGCTTTCGTGCCTTCCCCTGGAAGCGGGAAAACCGTCGTGCGTGATTTTCCGCACTGTCAAGGGCAAGGGCGTGTCGTTCATGGAGAACGACTACAAGTGGCACTACGGCGGGCTTACTCCCGAACTGAGGGACAGGGCAATTGCGGAAGTGGAGGCAATGTGACATGAGAAAGATATTCAACAAGGAGCTTCTGAAGATCGCGGCGGAACGCAAGAACGTCTACATGATTCTCGCCGACATCGGCTATGGCGAGATAGAGCCGTTCGCGAACGCATACCCAGACCGCTTCATCAACTGCGGCGTCGCCGAACAGGAGATGACCGGCGTCGCGTGCGGCGTCGCGATGGAGGGGAACACCGCGATAACCTACTCCATCGCGAACTTCCCGACTCTCCGCTGCCTTGAGCAGATTCGCAACGACGTCTGCTACCACGACGCGGACGTGAAGATCGTGATCATCGGCGGCGGCGTCGCGTATGGCGAACTCGGCATGAGCCACCATTCCACCGAGGACATCGCGATTATGCGCGCCCTGCCGAACATGGTGGTGCTTGTCCCGTCCGACGGTGCGGAGACAAAGGCCGCCACCCATGCGATGATGGACTACAAGGGGCCCGTCTATTTCCGCTGCGGCTACAAGAACGAGCCTGACCTGCACGACGGCAAGGACGTCGTCGATTTCCACATAGGCGGCAGTTCGCAGATTCGCGACGGAAAGGATGCAACGGTGTTCTTCGCCGGCACAATCGGCGTTGACGCGAAGAAGGCCGTGGAGGAACTGGAACGCGAGAAGGGGATTTCCTGCCGTCTCGTTTCGCTCTACTCGATCAAGCCGATAGACCGCGAGGCGATTGTCCGCGCCGCAAAGGAGACCGGTGCAGTCGTCGTAGTCGAGGAGCACAATCTCTCCGGCGGCGTCGGCTCGGCTGTCGCCGAGGTGCTGATGGACGAAGGCCTCTCGGGCGTCAGGTTCAGGCGACTTGGGCTTCCCGACGTCTATGTCACGAAGATCGGCTGCCAGCGCTGGCTGTGCGAGGAGTACGGCATCGGACCTACGGGCATCAAGAAAGCGGTCTGTGAAACACTGGGAAGATAGGATGGCATGAGCAAGCGATATCTCGTCTATTTTCTCGCGATGGCGGGGCTGGCCGGAGTCCTTTACGGACTCGGTACCAGCGGCGAGATGTCGATTGCCAAGCCCTACATGGAGACGACGACGGGACTCGACGCCGCGCATCTTTCGCTTCTCGTCGGCGGATGTCTGCTTGGGTCGGTCTGCGTCAATTTCTTTGCCGGTGCGCTCAGCGACTGGCTGGGACGCAAGCGGACCTTTCTCGCGGGCACTCTCTGCTTCACCATAGGAACCCTGGGCGTGGCGCTCTCGAAGGGCGGCTTTGCCGTTCCCTACGCCGGTGTCGTCGTTCAGGGGTGCGGCATGGGGATCGTTGCCGTCGTGATGCCGATGTTCATCGCAGAGACCCTTCCTAAGGAGATTCGCGGACGCGGTACGGCGTTCTTCCAGCTCGTGATGATAGGCGGCATTCTCGCCTCTGGCATGATCGGGCTGGCTCTTGCGCTGTTCGTCGGCCCCGCGGATTCGCCCGCGCTGTCCCTTGCCGCGAAGGAACGCTGCTGGCGCGCCGTTTTCTGGATTGTCGGCGGCCTCTCCGCCCTCGTCTTCCTGGCGGGACAGTTCCTGCAGGAGTCGCCGGTGTGGCTGGCTGGGAAGAAGAAGGCGAAGGTCAAAGGTGCAACTCGAAACCCCGACTCGGGCTCTCTCTTCCAACGCCGCTACCTCGTCCCGTTTGCCATTGCGTTTACGATTCTCGTGTGCAACCAGGCAACTGGCATAAACGCAGTGCTCGGCTACACCACCACGATATTCCGCGAAGCGGGGCTTTCGCTGCACGACATAAACATCGCCGATGTCGTCCTGAAGGTCGCGATGTTTGCAATGACGGCCGTGTCGTGCGTTCTCGTCGACAGGAAGGGCCGCGTGTTCCTGCTTGAACTCGGGACGCGCGGAATCGTCGTGTCGATGGCTGCGGCGGGGCTTTTGATGATGGCGGTCGAACGCGGCATCGTCACGGCGTCGCCGCTTACTGGCTGGCTCGTGCTCGCGGCGCTTGTGGTGTTCATATCCT
>JBGUVV010000001.1:0-2223 GCA_045220525.1 Kiritimatiellia bacterium | reverse complement strand
GTCTTCTACGCGTCCGTCTTACTCGGTTGACGTCCTCGTTCAGACGGGGCTGGACTTCATCAACAGGAATTTCCACACCGGCATCACGGTTTTGTCCGTCTCCCGCGCAATGGGCGTCTCACGACGGCTGGCCGAGCTGCGCTTCCGGCAGGTCAAGGGCACGTCAATCGGCGCGGCGATAGTCGCCGCGCGCATACAGCACGCACAGCACCTCTTGAAGACGACAAAGATGTCCGTCGGCGAAATCGCCCGCGACTGCGGCTTCTCCAGTTCAAGCTACATGACGCGAACGTTCAAGAAGCAGACTGGGCACACGCCTCGCGAATGGTCCAACGCCAAAAAGCCCCTCACGAAATAGCCGCCCCCTCACCGCCGTCATCGGGGACAAAGCCCCCGGCGCTCAATGGCCGAACACGGACTTGATCTCGGCAAGAATGGATTCTGCAGTGCCGATTGCATACCGACTGCCGATTTCAAGGAGATCGTTGTCGGTAATGTTTGACTGCTTGCCGTTGATACTCATCGCATGGCAGTTGGTCCAACTTCGCCGCGCGTCTCCCTCTGGAGCTTCCGGAGGAACCCCGCCCGTAAGATCGTATGCAGGCGCCAGTTGCCACGCACCGCCTTCCTTGAGCATGAACGAAAAGTTTTTGGAATGGTCGTCGGTTTCGTCAGCATAGACGTTAAACGCCATGCGCCTGAACATCTGCGAAAGAGCGTCGTACCCAAGGTTGAGGGCGACGATGGTCTCGAAGAGCTGGCCATACGAGTTCATTTCAAGCGAGATATCCGGCGGCAGCGCGCGCATGGCCCGGAAAGTCTGTATATGATGGCGTCTTGCGCCGTCACGATCGAATCGCCGCGTCATGAAATGCTTTACGCCGTCCAGTTCGTAGAGGCGGGAATCGCTGATGTCCACACCACATGCCCTGGCCATTTCGTATGTCCGGAACTCGGCAATGCCAAGATACTGTCGCTCGTCAGGCGTTATCTTTACAATCCAGTGTTCAAAACCATCTGGCATCTCATCGCCGGGAATGCAGAACTGGTCCGTAGCCGGGTTCCATCCGACTACGGCCTTCGCCTGAGCCCCGCCCGCCGACGTGCCGACCTTGAAAATCTCCCTTAACGCCGCAGGCCCAGACATTTTTTCAATTCTGTGGTTAAGCACGTGCCGCGACTGCTCTATGACGCGTTTCATCCTTAGCGAAAACTTGATGTCTCTTCGCGGACCGCGTTGCGGAGCGTATTCCAATGCACCCATCGCCCGCGAACCGACATACGCCAGGCGGTCAAGCGCGGTAACGGACATCTTCATGACGCCATGTCTCTCCATCCACGCGTCAATGACGCTGTTGCCGAAAGAATCAGGAAGCGAATCCGCAAACACCGCAGGAAGTCCGTAGAAAGCAGATGCCGGGCGATCCAAAAACGAAAACTCACCTGCGCCAAGCGGAAGCTCAAATGGAGCAATCTCAATGCCAGAATGCAAAAACGCAGTGTCGTACTCGAAACGGTAATGCGTGGCCGTCTTTGGGGCAATCGTTCCAACATGACGGCCCCAAATCGAAACTTCTATGGCATCGACATGAGAATACATCCGCATCACCCCTTCTTTGAAGAACTCGCACGCATCCTCGGCCTGTTGCCACGCTTGGCATAGTCCTTGATGGAAACCGCGTCAGCAGGACCGAGCCGCATGATCCACTCATCCTTGCCCAGAGTTCGACATACTTGCACAAATGTCGTCAATGAAGCCCCGCGACCACTCTCAAGGTTTTTGAGAGCACTCTCGGAAATACCACTTCGCTCTGACACGACCTTCTGCGAAAGGTTGCGATACAACCTCTCTCGTTTCAGCATCGAGCCAATGTCAACCAACAAATCCTCTATTTTTCCCAGCACCATAAGAGTTGTCTTTTAAACCCAAAACACGTGTATTATATCATAAGAGTTGTTTTTATGTCTATACCGCATCAACAACGGCACTCGCCGATTCAAGGGTGTCACCCACACCGTAAGTCCAGTAGAAGAATAGACGATTATCGGACGATGATCTGCAAGCCGAGACCAGCCGACGCTTCCCAGCAGCCGATGTCGATGATCTTGCCCTGGATGCGCGGAGCACCGCCGAGGTCTGTCGCCGAAGTCGCATAAGACGAGTAGAGATCATTGGTGCCTGAGTTAACCAGCGCACCTTCTCTCTTCGGGCGGTAGTCGCCA